>JAHEMP010000085.1 GCA_024643585.1 Crocinitomicaceae bacterium
AATAAAATTTCCAAGGTAAGAAAGCGAAGTGACGAGCTTTTAATCAACATACTTCCGGCAGAAATTGCCGAAAAATTGAAGGCAAATGGTAGTTCAGATTTTAACTTTATACATATCGTTTGGAATTTAAAACAATCTTTGTTTACTAATTAAGTATTAGATCAAATGATTTGACATATCTTGAAAATAAAGGGTTTCACCGAATGAAAGAAAAAAAATCCTATATTTAAAGTAATTCAAATAAACTTTAAATTAAATGAGCATCAATTATTTGCACTTGCTACATTCTTTTTTTCTGATTTTCTAGTAATATGGCATCAGAGGAAAAAATATCTACAAAAAGTTGGACGCGGTTATTAAATGAAGGATTTAGATACTGGATTGAACAGATAAATATTCAGCAAATGCGCCAAAATATTTTTAAAAAATGAATTTAATCCATACAAGATTATACAAGCCTCATGCAAACGATGGGTATTTAGTTCGGTCTGAATTGTTAGATAAACTAATTGAGAACCAATATAAACCAGTCAACTTGGTTGTTGCTCCGGCAGGGTATGGGAAAAGTGTTGCAATCAGTCAATGGTTGGATACTACTAAAACAAATTATTCATGGATTTCTCTTGATATAGATTGCAATGAATTAAATCAATTTCTTAGATTATTTTGCGCTTCTATCCTACCCTATATTGACAAAAATGATGATCTATGTGAATTTTTACTTGAAGCACCTCAGTTACCAGATTTAGAGACTATAGCAAACTGTATTGCAAATTCTATTGCTAGTATCCAGCATGATCACGTCATTGTATTGGACGACTACCACCTAATTATTAATCCTGACGTTCATTTTCTAATTCAGGTTTTGGCTGGACATATTAGTCACAAACATAGTCTAACTTTTATCAGTCGTTTTGAACCATTATTAGATTGGAAAAAATTGAAATCTTACGATCTTGTCAACGAAATAGGAATAAAGGATTTGCAATTTTCAATAAAGGAAATAAGTGAACTTTCAGCTAGTATTTTTTTAAATCCTATTGAAAATGAAATTTCTTCCATTGTTTTCAAATCTACTGAAGGCTGGATAGTCCCAACAAGATTGATTCTAAAAAATATTGCCCAAAACAAATTTAACCCAGCCACCCTCAAAGAAAAAGTAGTTGACAAACTTGAACTAACAAATAGCTTTTTAGAGTATACTATAAGTCTATCGGATAATGAAGTTCAAGAAAGCATTATGATTTCTTGTCTTTTTCAAAGGTTCAGCGTTTCGTTATTAATTGAAATTTTTAATAAGTTGTATCCCGATAGAAAGCGGGAAGAGGATCAACTAAAAATACAAATCGAGACTTTTATTTCCCAATCATTGTTTATTATTCCTTTAGATAATGATAATAAATGGTATCGATTTCATGATTTGATTCGCGACTTTCTTAATCACCGCATTCATTCAAGTTTTTCACAGGATAAAATAAAAAATATTTTAGTAATAGGAAGTAATTATTTTGAAAACATTCAATCTTTCGAAGAAGCAATTCTACTTGGAATAAAAGCAGAAGATGTATCTCTATCAATTGCCATAATTGAAAAAAATCGATTGATATTTTTAAACCAACAAAGACTAGATGTTTTGGAGCGATGGCTATATCATATCCCGTTAGCTTCTATTGAAAATCACCCTTTACTATTACTAACACGAGCTCATGTTTCTGAAAAAAAAGGTGACTTTGAAAAAATGATAAAAGATCTTGAAAGGGCTGAAGTTCTTATGCCCTTACTAAACGACAAAGATGTTAATTCAAGGGCTCAATGGGGTGAATATTATTCGATAAAAAGCTCAACAGACTTCATAATGGGTAATCTGAATGTCGCTTTGACTAGCTCTGAAAAGTCGATGCAGCTTTTGAATCATAAAGATACTTTTTCATATTACATCGCTTTACTTTACAGAGTCTTTGCTTTAAACCATTTAGGGAGGAGTGTCGAAGCCACTAATCTGTTAGTTCATGACAAAAATATTCTCAAATCACTGAATAAAAACATCCCAGTTGAAAACCATTTAATTCAGACAATGCATTTCATGATGAATGGTCAATTAAATAGTTACAACCATGAGGCAGAACTTGCTCGAACTATATCAAAAGAAGAGTCCCATAAGGCCATATTTTTAATGTCCAATTATTACCTGGCTCTTACACGATATATGCAAAACCGAATGGAAGAGGCTCTTTTACATATTAACGAAGCATTATCTTCAAAATATTTAGCTAGACCTTATTGGATAATGATTTGTTATCAATTAAAAGCTTCATGCCTTTTTGGGCTAAAAGATTTAAAAAAATACGAAAGTTGCATCATGGAACTTTCAGAATTTGTCAAAAATTTCAATGTAACTTATTATAAAAATCTTCTAGCGATTATGAATTTGGAATTCATTTTGCAACAGGAAAATTTTAAAATTTCACAAGAAGGATTTCCAAACGTAGACTTCACAATGAATGATCTGGTTCATATTTATTTTAAACCATCTTTAACGGAAGTAAAATTATTACTTGCTACAGATAACAATCAAAATATAGTTCGAGCAGAAATACTTTTAAAACAATATAGAGAGAAGGCAATTTCCACGCACAACCGACTATTGTTGATTCAAGTAAATTGCCTAAACGTCCTTTTGCTTTCAAAGCAAAATCAAAGTGATCTGGCATTAGAACAATTAAAAAAATTATTAGCCGAAACAAAAGAAGAGAGTTTGGTGCGACTATATACTGATTGTGGTGACGACATGAAAAATTTGTTCGACCTACTAACAAGTCATGATAAACATGACGCTTACTCAAATAGAATTCTTAATAGTTTTAATCATAAACCCTGGAGCGACAGGAACACTTTTGAATTCAAATCAAACAAACCAAGTACAAACTATTTGAATGAAGCAAAAACAAACCAAATAAAGATTTCCAAGAAAGAGGAAAAACTTTTAATTCTTTTAAGCCAAGAACTAATTAATAAGGAGATTGCAGAGGTCACCAATATCTCCACAGATTCGGTTAAAAAATCACTTTACCGCTTATATAAAAAACTCAAAGTTAATAGAAGGTCCGAAGCCATACAAAAAGCAATGGACTTGAACCTTATTCAAATCAACGATTAGGTTTTAAACTATTCACAATTGCCTTATAATTCATTTCCTCAGTCAAGAGTCCTTCAATTGATTTCATGCATATGAAATGACATTTGTCCACTATTTGTCCACTATTTGTCCTCCCAAAATATTAGGTTGTAAATATTCTTTTAACATAACTTTAGAATTAAGTTTTTGATTCTCTACTCATTTAAAAATCTCCTCACTTTTCTTTACAATAACGTTAGTGTAATAGGTAACGGCTACACTAACAATATAATACGGTGATCTCTCTACTGTTTGACTAACGGAAATTTAAACTAAAAATTATGAAAAACTACTTATATAAAAAAAAAGTATATCACAACATACAATCAACATGTAGGTTTTTAGTTTTTTTGTTTATTCTTGGTTTTAGCTATACTAACTTTGCCCAAGAAACCGATTCAAGCGCAAAAACATTACCTAAAGATACCATTCGTTCGGGAGTCCAAGGCTCAATTAATCCTATGCTTGACCAATCTGAGGTTTTAACACGAGATGATTTGTTGGATAAAAGTTTTCCAAATTCTTGGCCCCTTTTTGGTTCGGACATAAGAATGCGAATAGGTGGTTTTGTTAAAGCCGATTTCATTCAGGATTTAGATTACATAGGTGACGCCTATGAATTTGAATTAGGAAGTATTCCTATAGATGGCAGTCCTTTACAAGATTTGGGAGGAGCTTCTACTTTTCATGCCAAGCAATCACGATTTAACCTGGATTATCGTTCAAAAGCGAAGTGGAAAAGCGGAAAAGAATTCCCGATGCAAGTGTTTGTAGAAGTTGATTGGTTTTTTGATTCGCCAGCAATGCGTCTAAATACTCGGTTGAGGTTAGCGTATGGTGTAATCGGGAGATTACTTGTTGGACAAAGCTGGACAAATTCAGGTGATTTGACATCACTTCCAGGACTCATCGATTTTTCAAGTGGAGATGCAATTTATGGTGGGCGCGTAAATCAAATAAGATGGCAAGATAAAATCGGTAAAAAATTTACTTACGTAGTTGCCCTCGAGGAAGGGGGGAGCCAAATAGATAATACGCTAAATCAGGATGGCGCGTCGCGTATAATTACCCCCAATCTTGCTGCTAATGTTCGTTATCAGGCGGATAATGGCTCATCCGTGCAATTCGGAGTTGACGCATTTACTATGAGTTGGAAAGGATCGTCGACAGTAGCCGACAATACCAAAACCGGTTATGCTCTTTCTTTAACTGGACGTTTGACGGCAAAAATTAATCATTATCAAGACGCCTTACTATATGGAGGCGGCTTTGGTGAAGGTATCGGACATAAAATTATCGCCCTTTCCTGGGATGGGAAAGGTTCAGGGGCATTAAGTCAAGATGGTTTATTACTCAATCAAGCATGGTGGGGTTTTGTTGGTTTCAATCACTATTGGACAAAGAATCTGAACTCGACGATTTCTGCAGCCTGGACCCAAACAAATTTACAGGAAGTGCAATCTGACAATACCATTGCTGAAGCAGGATCATTTCATGTCAACTTAATTTGGTTTCCTTATCCTTTAATTTCAACAGGTATTGAATATATGTGGGGAATGAGAGAAAACAAAAATGGCGATAATGGCAGCGCATCACGACTTCAATTTATGGTGAAATTCAAATTTAATTAAAACAGAAACAAACCCTTTAAATCAAAAAACATGAAAACAATAAAACAAATGTGGTGGTTAACCCTCTTGAGAGGCCTCATATTACTCGCCTTGGCATTTTATGTATTTACACAACCAATAAGTGCCCTGATAAGCATTGCTATATATATTGGAATTAGTTTACTATTTACAGGTATAGGTCAGACTATCATGGCAATAGCGTCTAGGAATGATGACGAAAAATGGATTTGGAGTCTAACCGGCGGACTTATTGAAATCTTTTTTGCTTTCATTTTATTATCTTATCCAGCAATGACTGCAGCCTCCTTATCCTTAATCGTTGGTTTTTGGATAATGGTCTTTGGTATAATGACCTTTGCAAATTCTTTTCAAAGCAAAAAAGAGGGGCTTTCCAATTGGTGGTTGGGTTTAATCAGCGGTATTTTCAATGTTATAATTGGATACATTATCAGTAATAATATTGTCATTGGTTCAATTGCGATAACTATTTGGATTGGCTTTGGATTTTTAGTTGCTGGATTCGTAAATATAAACTTAGCATTGGCAATTAGATCTTTAAAATCTCATTAGTAGGGTTTTGATAAACAACAATTAATAATTAAATGAAATTTTGAAATAGGATATCGAATCACCGCGAAGTAAGTTCAAAAAAAATGAAAAATACTTGGATTAATTAATTTCATAACAATAACTATGAAAAGGATAAAAATAATAACTCTATTAACGTTGTACATTTTATTTGTAATTGCCATTACACAAAGCTGCCAGTCCCCTCAAAATGATGAAAAATCAACTGCTTATAAATCCTTGCCCGTCTCAACCGAGTTTGATGTAGTCATTTTAAATGGTCGGGTAATGGATCCGGAGACTAATTTTGATGCCATCCGAAACGTGGGCATTAAAGATGGTATCATTGGTTTAATAACAGAAGAAGCAATAAAAGGAAAAAAAACAATTGATGCCACAGGAAAGGTAGTTTCGCCTGGATTTATTGACTTGCATAGCCATGGGCTCAACATAGGCGACTATAGATTGGCGGCCTGTCAAGGTGTAACCACAGCCTTGGAAATGGAGTCCGGTGTTCTGCCTATAGGTGAGTTCTACAAAGGTCAGGCTTCTAAAAATATTCCGATAAACTATGGAGCCTCGGCAGCATGGGTTTTTGGAAGAATTGCGACATACGCAGGCAATGAGCCCGAAGCAACTCCTGAATATTTCCAAGAAGCTCAAGGAAAATCAGATTGGAAAGAAAATCTGGCTACAACAGAACAACTAGAAAAGATATTGGCTGAGGTAGAACAAGGCTTAAAAGAAGGTGGCTTGGGCATTGGGGTAAATGCCGGTTACGCTCCAGGAAATGGCCACCTCGAATATTATAAAGTAGCAAAACTGGCAGAGAAATACGGTGTGGGTACCTATACGCATACGCGTTTCGCAAAAAGTACTGAACGCAATAGTTCTTTTGAGGCATTTCAAGAACTCATTGCCAATGCCGCCGCCACAGGCGTAAACATGCACATTTGTCACATCAACAGTATGGCCCAAAAGGACATACATAATTGTTTGGAATTATTTGAGAATGCACAGGCCAAAGGAATAACTGTAACAGCAGGGACTTACCCTTGGGGTGCCGCCAGTACGGTGGTGAAAGCTGCAGTATTTACTGGGCCTACCTGGAAAGAGGATTTGCAAACTACCTATGAGGCATTCCAGTATGGTAAAAACAGACTGAACCAAAAACAGTTTGATTCTTTACAAGCAAATGCGCCTGGGTCTTTTATTATCTGGCACTTCTTAGACGCGGAAAAGCCTGAGGAGTTGGCATTAATAGATGCTTCCGTTCTGCACCCACGAACAATCATTGAATCGGATGCTATGCCGAGTTATGAGGTGACAGCTAGTGGTGTGGTACCTTACAAAGGGGATGCGTGGCCACTTTCGGATCAATTGATCAACCACCCCAGATCATCTGCGTCTTTTTCTAAGATTCTGCAAGATTACGTGAGAGATCGTAAGTTGATGGATTTGCAGACGGCCATTAAGAAAATGAGCCTCATGCCGGCACAAACTATCGAGGGGTACGTGCCGCAGATGAAAAAGAAAGGCAGGTTACAAGAAGGTATGGATGCCGACATTTTGATTTTTGATTTGAACGATATTAAAGTCAATGCTGATTATGTGAATTCTGTTCGTGCTTCTGAAGGGATGTTTTATGTTTTAGTAGGCGGCAAACCTGTAATAGAAAACAGAAAATTGCTTTTGGATGCGGCACCAGGGCGGCCAATTCGCAGAGATGAAAAGAAATAGATTCTCATGACACACTTACTTTATATAAAGCTCTTAAAGACTAAAAAAATTATAACTTAAAAAAATAGTGATGAAAAAAATCAGTTTAATATTATTGCTAATTAGCTGCCTAAGTTTCAGTAGCTTCGGCCAAGATGTGGAGTATGACCTTGTTATAAATAACGGTAGAGTTATGGACCCCGAAACCATGTTTGATGATATTGCCAATGTCGGCATTAAAGATGGTAGAATAGTAATCATTACAAAAGAAAAGATAAAGGGAAAAGAGACAATTGATGCTAAGGGATTAGTGGTTTCACCTGGCTTCATTGACACTCATTACCATGCAGTAGATCCATTTGCAACCAAAATGGCATTGCGGGATGGTGTAACCACTGGTATGGATCTTGAAGCCGGTGCTTTCAACGTAAAAAAATGGTACGAAAAAAAGGCTGAATTGGGCTGGCAAATTAATTACGGCACTGTTACAGGTTTATCGTTTGTAAGGATGTCGGTACACGACCCTGAAGCAGGTGTTAGTGATGCTGTAGTCGATTTCTCGAATCAGGGACCTTTTACTGCTGCTGCAGCGGCAGATGGAACTGTGGGATGGGCTCTAACCAAATCATCCATTGATCAGATGAATCAAATTCTTGGCATTATGGATGAGGATTTAAGACAAGGTGCCCTCGGAGTAGGAGTCTCTCTGGCTTACATGGCTCGCGGTGTACAAAGCTATGAGATGTTCTCAACCCAGAGATTAGCAGCAAATTACGGTCGCCTTACTTCTGTACACATGCGTTACCACCTCCAAAAAGAACTGCCTACCGAAGCCACAATTTCTTTTGATGAAATATTTACCAATGCCATGCTTACAGATGCGCCACTTTTAGTGGCACACAACAATGATTATGGTTGGTGGGAAATCGAAGAAAAATTACAACTCGCCAGAGGCAAAGGACTCAACATGTGGTCAGAGTATTATCCGTACTACGGGGGTTCAACGTTTATAAGTGCCGATTTTTTGCGCCCGGAGGAATGGGTAGATAAGTATGGTTATAAATACGAAGAAACGCTCTACGACCCTGTAGACGATGCCATGTTAACGAATGAAACGTATGCCGCTTTAATTAAAAAAGAACCTGGACGAAGTGTGGTTGTTTTCATGCCCTATCGTAAACCATGGTTGCCCATGTGGTTAACCGTTCCGCATATGACGCTTGCCAGTGATGCTATGGCCGGGGTTGGTCCTGATGGTAAACTTTTGCCTTGGGATGCAGATTGGAGCAAGTATCGCGGTCATCCACGTACATCCGGAACCAGGGGGGCAGCGTTTCGTATGGCGCGAGAGCAAGGTGTACCTCTCATGTTCACTATTTCTCAAGCCAGCTATTGGGTAGCAAAACATCTCGGAGAAACCGGCCTAAAAAGCATGCAAGAACGTGGCCGTATTCAGGTGGGTAAGGTTGCAGATATTACAATTTTCGATCCTGAAAAGATTACTGATA
>JAHEMP010000346.1 GCA_024643585.1 Crocinitomicaceae bacterium
ATTGGCTTAAAACATATTAATTTAAAAGCCGAAAGTGCTAAAATCAAAAAGCAAATACAATCTTTACAAGTTGAACCTGAATTTTCAAAAATAGAAATTGCTCAAAACCTCCAAGAATTAAAAGGGGTAGATTTTGTGCATTTGCATAATCATTCACAATTTTCTGTATTACAATCAACGATTAGTATAAAAGATTTAGTAGTTCATACAGCTAATCAACGTATGCCAGCTGTGGCTTTGACGGACCATGCCAATATGATGGGTGCTTTTCATTTTGTAAAAGAAGTAACCAATCACAATAGAGTAGTTAGGGCAAAAAATGAAGCCTTATTTGAAAAGGGAGAAACATCAACAGAAACTGAAATCAAACCTATTCTTGGTTGTGAATTTTTTGTCTGTGAAGACCGATTAGATAAAACTCGAAAAGACAACGGTTATCAAATTGTGTTTCTTGCAAAAACTAAAAGGGGCTATCACAATTTAGCTAAATTGTCATCTTTGGCCTATACAGAAGGATTTTATTATTTACCCAGAATCGACAAAGATATCATTCAAAAATATAAAGAGGATTTGATTGTTCTTACAGGCAATCTTTATGGCGAAGTTCCAAGCAAGGTGTTGAACGTAGGTGAAAACCAAGCAGAGGAAGCTTTGCTTTGGTGGAAAGATCAATTTGGTGACGATTTGTACATTGAATTAATGCGCCATAATCAGGAAGATGAAAATCGTGTGAATCCAGTTTTAGTTGAGTTTTCAAAAAAGCACAACGTTAAGTTCGTCGCTACCAATAATACCTATTACGCTGAAAAAGGTGATGCTAATGCTCATGATATTTTATTGTGTGTGAAGGATGGCGAAAAGCAAGCTACTCCAATAGGGAGAGGTCGTGGCTATCGTTACGGAATGCCCAATCAGCAGTATTATTTCAAATCGGCTGAAGAAATGAAAGCCTTGTTTAAAGATCTTCCGGAGGCGATTTCGAATACTCAAGAAATTGTAAATAAAATCGAAGATTATCAACTGGCACGAGAAGTATTGCTTCCAAAATTCGATATTCCCGATGCTTTCGAAAATGAAGATGATTATTTGCGTTACATCACTTACGAAGGCGCTAAAAATCGGTATCCGGAATTATCCGATACCATAAAGGAGCGTATTGATTTTGAATTGGATGTCATAAAGAGAACAGGCTATCCAGGCTATTTTTTGATTGTTGAAGATTTCATAAGAGAAGCCCGAAATATGGATGTTTCCGTTGGCCCAGGTCGAGGTTCGGCTGCAGGTTCTGTGGTTGCTTATTGTCTTTGGATAACCAATATCGATCCCTTAAAGTACAATTTGCTTTTTGAGCGTTTTCTCAATCCAGATCGTGTGAGCATGCCAGATATCGATATCGATTTTGATGATGAAGGTCGCGGTCGTGTCATGGATTATGTCATTAAAAAATATGGAAGTAGTCAAGTGGCTCAAATTATAACTTATGGAACGATGGCAGCCAAATCGTCAATTCGCGATACTGCTCGTGTTCTCGATTTGCCATTATTTGATGCCGACAGAATTGCCAAGTTGATTCCTACGATGTCAAAACTTGGAAAAATTTTCGGTTATGATGAAAAGCAATTAAGTAAAGCTTTTAGACATGAAGATTTGGAAAAAGTGAATCAATTACTCAATATTTCTGAAGGGGAAGATTTAGAGGCAGAAACCGTCAACCTAGCTAGAATACTGGAAGGTTCTGTCAGAAATACTGGTATCCATGCCTGCGGTGTGATAATTACACCAAGCGATATTACTGATTTCGTTCCTGTGGCAACTGCCAAAGATTCTGATTTGTACGTCACACAATTCGACAATTCGGTTGTAGAAGATGCAGGGTTATTAAAAATGGATTTCTTGGGATTAAAGACTCTGACATTAATTAAAGATACAGTTAAAATTGTCAAGGCAAAGCATGGTATTTTGCTCGACCCTGATAATTTTCCGTTGGATGACGAGAAAACCTACGAGCTTTTTCAAAAAGGTGAAACAGTAGGGATTTTCCAATATGAGTCTGCTGGCATGCAAAAGCATTTACGCGATTTAAAACCAACAGTCTTTGACGATTTAATAGCAATGAATGCGCTTTATCGTCCAGGACCAATGGAGTATATTCCGAGTTTTATTCGTAGAAAACATGGTGAGGAAGATATCGATTATGACCTTCCAGATATGGAAGATAATCTTAAGGAAACCTACGGAATTACGGTCTATCAGGAGCAAGTGATGTTGCTTTCGCAGCGTTTGGCAAACTTTACCAAAGGTGAAGCCGACGTTTTGCGTAAGGCTATGGTAAAAAAGATTTTGTCGGTTTTGGA
>JAHEMP010000086.1 GCA_024643585.1 Crocinitomicaceae bacterium
GGACAAGACGCTCCAGAACTAATAATGATTTTCATTATATTTTTATTGTTCAAATTCACACGAGCTTTTACCTCCATGTGCCTATGAATGTCGTAACTTAACCACTCTGTTGCAGAGGTCAATTTGGATTCGTCTTCTATAAAATAGCAAGGCAATTTATTCTCCATCAATTCGACCAAATGTGTTGTATTTGAACTGTTGTAACCACCAACCACTACAGCGAAATCTGCTATTACATCCATCAAACCTTTCGTAGCGCTTTGGTTGTCATTCGTGGCATAACACAGGGTGTCGCGTGTATCTGCAATGTGATTTTTAATATTCAAGTCACCATACTTAGCAATCATCGTTTCTCGAAGGAAATCGGTTATAGCTTGAGTTTCCGTTGCCAACATGGTCGTTTGATTAACCACACCAATTTTTCGTAAATCTTTTTTTGGATCAAACCCTTCAGAATATTTTCCCTTGAATGCTATGAAGAACTCTTCTTCGGTCATTTTTCCAAGTATGTAATCCGCCAGCTTTTGAGCTTCTTTCATGTCCTTTAAAATGATGCTGTTCCCATTTTGACGGCTATGAGAAAAAGTAGCTCGGGTTTCTTCGTGCCTGTGTTTGCCGTGAATTACAATTGTATGTTGATCTTCACCTAATTTTTCTGCACGATTCCATACTTTTTCAACAAAAGGACACGTAGTATTATAAGTATCGGTTTGTACCCCAATTTCTTTCAGTTTGGCTTCAATTTCAACGGTCGTTCCAAAGGCAGGTATAATCACCACATCTTCGGCATTCAGTTTCTCCCATGGAATAATTTGACGACCAGCTGTATCTTGAAGAAATTCTATGCCATGGCTTTGTAAATCCTCATTAACACCAGGATTGTGTATCATTTGACTTAGTAAATAAATCCGTTTATCAGGATTTTCAGCGATTGCTTTGTAGGCAATTTCTATCGCATTTTCCACACCATAGCAGAAACCAAAATGACGAGGAATCCAAAATTGAACTTTTCCAAAATCCAAAAGGGAAGGGGTAAAGTCTTTTTTTCTAGGATCTGCCAACTTTCTTTTCTCTTTTACCTTTGAAATAATAGGTGATCGATAAAAGCTGGGAATGTCAAATTGTTTCATGGGCGCTTACAAAGTTTGTAAAGTTAACGTCTTTGAGACTATTAACGGTTCTTTTCACTAGTTTGTTCCAATTTTAGGTAGGTTTTTCAACCTTTTTCCAAAATTATATCCAAAAAAAAAGAGATGACACAAAATGCCATCCCTCTTTTTAACCCGCGACCCACTATATAACCATGTTTATATCCTTGTTGTGTTTCACCCGGTATTTGAAATTTATATTTTCATTGGTTTTTGGCTTTAATTTCACAATCCACTCTATGGTTCCAGTTTTGGTATTTAAATTGCCTTTGTCAAGTCCTTGCTCCTCGATAATTATTTCTGGATTAGTGGTAACCGGCATTTGGTCCAACACAACAATTTCAATTTCTGTGGATTTCAAGTTTCGTATTTCAATGTTGTAAGCCATTGTTTTCTCTTTGTTGCTTCCGACTATTTTCTCTTTGCATTCTTTTTTCATCAAGGTTCGTTTCACCATGATATTCGGGTCTTTGCCCAAAGAGAAAGAAATGGTATCTTCCATTTGAGAAGGATTCAAAAAGGTTTCACCTATGTAGGTTCCATCAAAGAAAATATTTGCCTTGGCAGGTACCAATTGATAATCGGATAAATTCGCCAATTCTGCCATTAAAAAGGCCGATTGGTCTAATTTAGGTATGGTATAATAACGGTAGTTTGTTGGAATATTGATGTTTCTAATCAATACCATGTGTTTTTCGTTGTTCGATTTGATGGAATACGGCAAGTCTATTTTAAATTCCGCTGAAATCATGTGCTCAATAACTTGTGTGAAATCTGCAGAGGTCTTGGAATCATACTTTACGCCGGATGAATTCGTGAAATATTGGGGTTTACTATTTACTTGTACCTCCTCTAAATCATACATTCGCTTGTCTTTTGTTATTTCTAAATTTCCGCTGCGGCTTTTTTCTTCTAAGGCCTTGTAATTGTTATAATCCACGTACCAGGGATGTAACGTTGGTAAGGTTTTGTTTTGATAGGGGTTGTTGGTTGAAATGCTCAAACGTACGTCTTCCCAATCGAGGCCAGTATTTTGATAAACTTGCGCTTTGTAGTTCATATTGATTTTTGATCCTTGTACTTCAGCGCGCATATCGTAAAGGGGACTCCAACCGGCCTGACTTACCAAATACGAAAGATGCAATTTGCCGACTGAAGCTTCTGTAGCCGAAAGGGTGATTGTAACACGGTGACTTGGTCCTTTTGGTTTGCTGTTCAATTGAGCATTGTTTTGGAAATTTTTCAAGGTTCGCAAACGTGCGTTCATTTCCGATTGAAGTTCCACTTTTTTACTTTTTGTTCGGTTCAATGAAAGAAGGTTTTTGTTGATTTCCAGCATTTTAACCGTATAGTAATCCATGGCTTGTTTCAAGAGATTAATGGAATCATTTACCTTTCCTTGTCCGCGTATTGCACCATTGTTGGCAAGAATATTTTTCGAGGCAACGAACACATCAATTTCGTCTTGTATCATTTGAATATCAAATCCCAATTGCAAGAGCGAATCTTCCAACAATTTTATGTCTTTTCGAACTTTAAGTGGCAACCCTTCCAAGTTTTCCGGTTCTGGTTTTGGGTAAAACAAGGAATATTTAGCATCGATGATGACCACGTTTCCACTGGCCAATACTTGCAAACTGTTGGGGTCTATCGTCGGGCAAACACCATCAATAATCACTCGCGTAATTCCAGCCTTAATAGAGTAGGAAGCTTTTCGCTTCACCTGAGCACCCTGTGTGTACACGGTTACTTCTGTTATATTCGATTTTACAATGTCCTCATCGTAAGAAAAAACCGAAGTACTCGCAAATACTCCGATGGCAATTAAAATTAGTTTATACATGGTCGTTTGTTTTTTTTGATCTGTACAAGAGAAGAAGAGATTGGTTCAGATTTAGTTTTTATATTAGCCAAGAAAACCGCTTAAGTCACATAAAATGAAAAACCTAATCTTCTTTATCCTTCTTTTCATCTCTTTCTCTGTTTTTTCCCAAGAGAAGAAAAAAATTGACATAACTGAATACATCAAAGAAGTTCAAATTTGGAACAAAGAAGGAAGTAAAATGGCCTTGACCTTTTGGATTCCAACGAGTTATTGGAGATTAGCTTTGGAAGGAAGTCCAAATGTTACGGAGGAATCCATTCAATTGATAGAACAAACCTTTGAAGCCTATTTGTTTGTTTGCGTTTTGGAATTGACGATGGATGCAGGAGCAGAAATGACCTTTAAGGAGGAAAGTCAGATACGAAAAGGTTTGTATGCTAGAGCCCATGGCAACAAAGTTTTATTGCCTTTAAAAGACAAAGACATTCCTGAAACAACCTTGTATTTTATGGAGACCATGAAGCCTATGTTTGAGCAGATGTTGGGGCAAATGGGCAAAGGGATGCATTTTTATTTGTTTGACAATCAAGATAAAAATGGCAATATGCTCGTTGATGAATACGAAAAAGGTTCGCTAATCATCAAACATTCTGATCACGAGTTTAATTTTGAATTACCGTTGGTGATTTTGTTACCCGATAAATTTTGTCCAACCGACAATGCAGTAATGAAGGGGAATTGGAATTTTTGTCCTATGCACGGTGTAAAATTGGACTAAGGGGTAACTATTTAATCAATACGGGTGATTTTCTCCACACAATTCATCCCATCAATAGCCGCACTTATGATTCCGCCGGCGTAACCAGCACCTTCTGCACAAGGATATAAACCTCTTACTTCGGGATGTTCCATAGTTTCTCTATCTCTAGGTATTTGTATTGGACTTGATGTTCTTGATTCAGGAGCATGAAGAACGGCGTCGTTGGAAATGAAGCCTTTCATTTTTTTGTCGAAATCAAGGAATCCTTGTCGAAGTCTTGAGGCGATAAAGTCGGGCAGTACTTTGTTTAAATCGACGCTTGTGATGCCCGGTTGGTAGGAACTTCTTGGGAATTCTGTTGACACTTTACCGTCGATGAAATCTTTTAAACGTTGCGCTGGAACATTTTGCGTTTTCCCAGCCGCGACCCAACAATCACGTTCAACTTTTTTCTGAAAATCGAGGCAAACCATTGGATTGTCTTTGTCTTCGAAATCTTCTGGTCCAACGCTGATAACAATTCCTGAATTTGCATATGGATTGTTTCGTTTGGATGGAGACCATCCATTTGTCACAACCTCACCTGGTGAAGTTGCGCAAGGAGCAATAATTCCTCCTGGACACATGCAAAAACTAAAAACACCTTTGTCCTTTACCTGCGTAACAAGCGAGTAGGCGGCAGGTGGCAAGTATTCGTCGCTTTTTCGGCCGTGGTATTGCAGTTGATCGATGAACTCCTGTCTATGCTCGACCCGGACACCAAGTGCAAAAGGTTTCGCATTGATTTTAATTTTTTTATCAAAAAGCAATTGAAAAATATCCCTTGCCGAATGGCCGGTCGCTAAAATGAGGTGTTGAGCAGGGATTGTTTCTTCTTCGTTGATCGTGATATTTTTGATTTTGCCATTCTCCGTCGAAAAGTTGGTCAATTTAGCATCAAAATGAACTTCGCCGCCCGCGCGTATTATTTCTTCCCGCATGGCTACAATGATTTGGGGTAATTTGTTGGTGCCAATATGTGGATGTGCGTCCACGAGAATATCTCTGTCGGCTCCAAAATGAACAAATAAACCCAATGCTCGATTCACATCGCCGCGTTTTTTGCTGCGTGTGTATAATTTTCCGTCGGAGTAAGTTCCAGCTCCACCTTCACCAAAACAATAGTTCGATTCTGGATTTACCTCATGATTTTTGTTGAGTTGCGCTAAATCTCTTCGACGAGATCGAACATCTTTCCCGCGTTCGAAAACGACAGGTTTCCACCCCAATTCAATCGCACGAAGTGCCGCAAAAAGTCCCGCTGGTCCCGCGCCGATGATATGAATTTCTTTTTTTAAATCGACCTTTATCGGTTCGTAAAATAGTTCTATTGGCCAGCTTTCATTTGAATCGATTATTTCGAAAGTGGCATTTACTTTTATGTCACGTTTTCTAGCGTCTATGGAACGTTTTTTCCACCGGAATTGGAAACTATCGCTTGGTTTACCAATGGCCTTGGCCAATTGTTGTGAAATAAACTGGTCGTCGTTTACTTGCTCCGGCGTCAGAAAGAGTTGAATACTGTCCATTCTATCCCTCGAATATAATTGATAATCCCCACACTTTGTTGTAGAGGAAGTCAATTGGTTTGGATGAAGAGGTGTTGTCTTGAATAAGTGAATTTACGAACCCTTGGGAGTATTTTATTTCGAGTCCGAACTTGAAATACGGCGTAAAAAATTCAACCCCAGCACCTATTTGAACAAGAAAATCGTCACGCTTTATTTTGATAAAAGGATCAGAAAAAGATTGATTGGCATCTTGTTGTGATTGCAAATCCAAAGAATATTGAGCACCGGCAAGCACGTAGGTGGCGAAATTGTTGAATCGGGTAGTTCTAAATTGGAACATTAGTGGAAAATCCAGATTGGTACTGGCAATTCTCTCTTCCAAGGTAGAATCTTTCAATGGATTTAAAATACTCGTTGAGGTTAATGTTAGAACACGTTCTTGAAAGGAAAGCGAAGGCAGGAAACGTAGACGAGTTGTTGGTCCCCACAATTTTAAGGTTGAAACAATACCGAGTTGTCCTCCAGTTTGAGATTTGGATTCAACACTTTTGACACCATAAAGTTGATACGAATCAGCGTTCTGATAGACAGAAAATCCAGCCGAATTAAGTCCTAACATGAAACCAAAATGTGCTCTTCTTTCGTCAAATCTTGAGTAATTTTTTGGTTTAGGACGTTGTCCGAAGGCAAATCCTGCGCAAAAAACAAATACTAAGAGACAATATTTCATCATTGTGGAATCAACGCTTTTGCGGTTCGTATATTGCAAATATCTATTTAATACCTGAATATATGGTTGCTATACCTCCAGAAACCAATTGAGCTTCAATTGATTTATAACCCAATTTTTCAAGAATATTTGTAAAATCTTTTCCTTCCGGGAACGCTGCGACCGATTCAGGTAAATAAGCATACGCTTTATCGTCCTTGGAAATGCTTTTCCCTAAGAAAGGAATGATGTTTTTAGAGTAAAACCCGAAAGCTTGTTTAATTGGAAATTTTTTGGGTTTAGAAAATTCCAAGATAATTAATTTACCTCCAGGACGCACCACGCGTAACATTTCGGATAAGCCTTTCTCTAGATTTTCAAAATTTCGAACACCGAATCCAACAGTAAGTGCGTCGAAATGATTGTCGTCAAAAGGAAGAGTTTCGCTGTCCCCAACCATCATTTTTATGACGTCGGTAACGCCTTTTTTCTCCATCTTTTTTTGTCCAACGGCCACCATTCCAGGGGAAAGATCAAGGCCTACGATTTCTTTTGGTTTTAATGCCAAAGCTGCCAAAGCGAAATCACCTGTACCTGTCGCTATGTCCAAAACACGTTCAGGCTTGATTACACGAAGCGCTTTTATGGCTTTTTTTCTCCAAATTTTGTCGATGCCAAGTGATAAAAAATGATTTAGAAAATCGTATTTCCCAGAAATGTTGTCGAACATTTCTCGTACTTCTTCTTTTTTCGATTTATCTTCGTTTCCGTATGGTTTTACTACTTTATCTTCCATTTTTTTTCTAGCCCAACATGGTATGCCCCGATGGGTATTTATAGTTTCTACTAATTACTTTTTTACCTATTAAATAGGCCAACGTTAATGTGCCAACACGACCAATAAACATGGCGATGACAAGTACAAATTTACCGACATCGCTTAATTCAGGTGTTATCCCTCGCGACAGACCCACGGTACTTGCTGCGGAAACATGTTCGAAGACCAAATCCATAAAGTCGTATTTTCCAGAAGCCAATAAATCAGCTTCTGAAATAGCTAAAACAAATGGTCCTACAATATTACCGACAACAAAAAATATGGTAATCGCATAGGCTTTTAACACCACATCATTGTCGATTGTTCGCTTAAAAAGCTCTGTATGTTTTTTTCCACGAATCGTGCAAGTAACAGAAGCCCAAATAACCGCAAAAGTGGATGTTCGGATACCTCCACCCGCAGAGCCAGAGGAAGCACCTATGAACATTAAAAACAAGAAAACAATTAAGACGGGCATAGTCATGGCTGCAGTATCCACCACATTGAAACCGGCATTTCTAGTCGTCATAGACATGAAAAAAGAAGTCACAATATCATCCAAGAAACTCTCGTGTCGCATGGTATTGTTGTATTCAAAAATGTAAAAAACGATGGCACCTAAAAATAGCAAGGCCAAGGTGAAATAAAGTGATATTTGAGTTCCAAAATCAATTTTTTTCCAAGGTTTTCTCATTCTTTCACGAAGTCTATTGATTTCGAATAAGTCAAAAACATAGATCATACCAAATCCACCTAAAAAGAAGAGTATCATAATTACAGTGTGTACGAAGGTATTGTGAATAACGGCGGGGTTCATCATTCCGCCAGGAAGAGATGATAATCCAGCGTTATTAAAACCAGAAACCCCATGGAACACAGAATGAAAAAATCGCGCACCAGAGTCGGAAAATATGCCTTCGTTACCAAATCCGAAATATAAAAGTATGATACCAATAACTTCAATCGTTGTCGCCCATAATACAATTTTTGCCAACATGGAGTTTGCCTTCAAAATTGAATCTTGATTTACAAAATCTTCAATAACTTCATGGTACTTTATTCCAACTCCAAATTTTGCAACAACAAGCATTAGAGCTCCAAATGCTATGGTGTTTAACCCTCCCAACTTCATCAACACGATAACGACCACTTGCCCTTTGAAGGTAAGCAATTGTGATATGTCAACAGTAGTTAGCCCTGTAACACTAACCGAAGACATGGCGGTGAAAAGTGCATCCATAAAACCAATTCCACCTCTGGACATTTCTGGCAGCATAAGAAGTCCAGCACCCATAAGTGTCATGAAAGCAATTGAAATTGTGAAAAGCCATCCAGGATGTGCCTTGGTCCACGGTTTGAATTTCCTTTGCTTTACCACAGTTGTGATCATCAACACAAAAATGAAAAGCTGGACAAAGACCATGGAAAAATCGGCGAAGCCTTTCAATCCCAGGCTGGTAAAAAGTGGTTCGATAATAAAATGTCCCGTAATATTGAAAAAGAGTCCTTCCAAGGCTAAAAGACCTAAAATGGATGCTTCAAACCAGTTGTTTTTGAGGAATTTAGGGACGTCGAATTCGTAAATAATCTTTACAATGAATCGAAGAATGTAAAAAGTGAAGCTGTATTGCAGCAATACAAATGCAAAATGTTTTTCTTCACTTGAGAGCGGGAAACCGAAGTAATAAACAAGAACACCAATCGAAAAAAGGGATACGAGAATGTAAGCGACACTTAAAGCGGCTGAAAC
>JAHEMP010000087.1 GCA_024643585.1 Crocinitomicaceae bacterium
CGACTTGTGTGCAGAATCTGGAATCAAGCTTGAATTCGTTAAACTATTAATTGATAGCCAACTAAAAACTCCTGAAACCACAAGCGTCGTTATCGCTGAAGCAGGAACCCACCACGCCAATGGTTTTCTAATGTGGGAGCTAACATATGGATAAACAACTGGGGAACCATCGACAAAAGCATCTTCCCAAGCGTCCAAATCCTGTTCAAATTCAGGATTCTGCAACAAAAATTGCTTCAACTGAGCTTCCTGATAAGGAGAAAGATTCCCTTCAGTATACTCAAAAAGCCATTTATCTATGTTGTCGAAAGACGGGTTACTCATACCAACTTAGTTGAATCCTTTAACTGTTTTTTAATTTTATTTCGTGCTCTAAACAAATAAACTTTCACTTGCGACTCACTAATTTCAAGGATCTCACCAATTTCTTGATAAGAATAACCTTGCAAATCTCTCAGTAAAATGATACTTTTTTGAAGAGGAGGAAGAATATTTACAGCTCTTTCCACTACTTCATTTGATTCAAAAAGATTTTTTTCATTTGACCCTCGTTCGGGTAAACTTTCTGAATTATACGTCATTCTACTTCGTTTCTTGTTGAAGTTGAGCATGGCATGAAAAGCGGTTGTAAACATCCAACTTTTTGCCTTCTCGAACTCCACCGCCTTACGATTGAGCCACAACTTTTCGAAAACATCTTGTACAATATCTTGCGCATTCTCACTATCCCGAAGGAATTTCAACGTATACCCATAGAGTGCGTTGGCGTGGTTTTTTATTGCAATATTGTACTCATCTCTTTTCAAAAGTTCTTTGCACGTTAACAGTTAAACAATTCCGGTATACTAAAAGTTACAGGTCGAATAATTTTTATTTCGAACTTGCAAGTTATGAAAAAAATAACAAAACCATAACATAAACTATGGTGCACCTAGAAAGTTACACATATTTATACAAGATTGTGAAACGCCCGAATTATTAGTATATTCGTTTCAAACAAATGAAAAACATTAAATATGAATCCAACTCGTTTATTTGACTTACCCTATTATCAATTAGAAAATTATCCGCAAGATGGAATGTTTGTTACCAAAACTAATGGGATTTGGGAAAAGCTCTCTACCCAGGACTTTGTAAAAAACGTAAACAACTACACCAAGGCTTTGTATGCCATGGGTGTGCAACCTGGAGATAATATTGGTTTGGTTTCAACTGGACGATACGAGTGGAATATTTTGGATATTGCTATTCAACAAATTGGCGCTATTGTCGTACCGCTTTACCCCAACATTTCAGAAAACGATTACATCTATATTTTTAATGATGCCCAATTAAAATATTGTTTTGTCGGTACAGAAGAATTGCATCATAAAATAACGCCCATACTATCAAAAACGCCAAGCGTAAAAAAGATTTTTACCATGGATTTAGTGAATGGGGCAGAACATTGGACGTCTATTGAATCCTTAGGTAAAGATGTTACAGATGATGAAATAAGCGCACGTAAAAATCAAGTTAAAAATTCAGATTTAGTAACAATAATATACACTTCGGGTACCACTGGCAATCCAAAAGGTGTTATGTTGTCTCATAATAATTTGCTATCAAACGCATTGGCTTGTGAAGATGCTATTCCAGCTGACAATGAATCACGGGTACTTTCTTTTTTACCTGTTTGTCATGTATACGAAAGAATGCTCCACTATTTATACATCAAATTGGGATGCTCTATTCACTTTGCGGAATCTATGGAAACAATAGGTGATAACATTCGAGAAGTTCAACCACATGTTTTTACAGCCGTTCCTCGTCTTATTGAAAAAGTTTTTGATAAAATAATGGCCAAAGGTGACGAACTTTCTGGTATAAAAAGAAAGTTGTTTTTCTGGGCTGCTGAGTTAGCGGAAGAATTTGAACAAACAGGTAAAAGTCCTTTTTACAAAATGAAATTAGGCATTGCAAGAAAACTTATTTTTTCAAAATGGCAACAAGCTTTGGGAGGAAACGTTAGAGCAATTGCTTCCGGAAGCGCTGCCTTGCAACCGAGACTAGCCCGAATATTTTTTGCAGCCCAAATTCCAATATTGGAAGGATATGGATTAACTGAGACCTCTCCTGTTATTTCTGTAAACTGTTTTAAAAAAGGCATACGTTTTGGAAGTGTAGGGCCACTTATTGCAGATGTTGAAGTTAAAATCGCAGAAGACGGAGAAATTCTAACCAAAGGCCCAAACTTAATGATGGGCTACTATAATCTTCCTGAGGTAACGGCTGAAGCAATAGATAAGGATGGTTGGTTTCACACAGGAGATATCGGCGAATTCATTGAAGGTAAATTCTTAAAAATTACAGATCGTAAAAAGGAAATTTTCAAAACATCCGGTGGCAAATATGTTATTCCTCAGGCAATGGAAAATAAATTCAAGGAATCAAGATTCATTGAACAAATCTATGTAATGGGTGATGGTCAAAAGTACCCTTCGGCACTTATTGTTCCCAACTTCGAATTTACCCGAGAATGGGCAAAGAGAAAAGGTATCAAAGACGACATTAGTTCAAATGACCAATTAATAGCCAATGAGACCATAATTAAAAGGTTCCAAAAAGAAGTCGATTCATTCAACAAAGATTACGGTCAATGGGAAAAGATTAAACAATTTAGACTTCTACCGAAAGAATTTTCTATTGATGGAGGAGAATTGACACCAACCTTGAAACTGAAGCGTAAAATAATATTAGAGATGTACCAAAAAGAATACAATTCAATCTATTCTGAGGATTAATCTTTATTGAAATATTTTTATTGGTAAGCAGGGCAATTGTTTCGTTTTTTACGATACGCCTTGTGTTTTGCCGCCTCGGATTTATTCTGATTTTGCATCCTTGTTTTGCATTGAGGATTGTAAAAGATTGGGATTTTCAAGGCTGCATAAATATCTGAACCATACAATCTAGTTGTTCCCACTAAACTGAGCAGCTTGTCAGTACCAATGGTCAAACAGTATATTCTAAATTCAAAGCCAAGTTGAGGCATATGGTATTCATACAAACTAAAGGGTATTGAAACGTCAAAAATTCTAGATTCGTACCGCAGCCCTACCATTAAGGAATTTGGCCTGCGCGACCCGAATTTTTTACTTCCTACTGGCAAACCTTGCATCACACTTGCATTGAAGAATACTTTTGATTGCCAAAGGTTATAGTCGAATTGAAATGAAAAAGCAGTTGGCAATTTAATTTTGTTGGTCTTCTTGATATCCTCATCGTTCAAAACAGTATCCAAACTGCTAATTATTGAAAAGATACTGTCCTGGTCGTACGCATCAAAATCAACATAATATGTTGTATCATAGTTGATTCGCAACCCCCTAGATTGTACAATATCTTTGTCATACTTCACCGAACCTATATCCAAAATTGACGCTCCAATTTTATATTTGTACGGAATTTGTTTACAACCATTTCTCTTGCTATTGGGAAAATAACTTTGACAATAGGTTTTCATTTTCTGATACGTAAACCCTAAGTCAACTCCCATCCCTCCATTGAATACTGGCGAAATATCGTTTGTGTACATGGCATCTGCATCCGCATACAAATAGGCAAAACTCGTATCAGAATTTTGATTGAAGCGAACATCGTATATTTTGGCAGCTCCACCAAGCAACGGTACGAATTTCTTAATCGAAACACCTGCCATTAACATGTCTTGCTTTTTTTTAAAGAAAGTATAAGCATAACTTAATTGCACTTCACCAAAAGATAAGGATGATACATTCATATCCTGAACTGAATAGTCTTTATTTTGTTCAAACTCATTTCCAGCTATCGATTCATCGATAATGTATGTAACCTCATTTGGTATTCCTCTCACCGTTGTAAACGAACGAACATTAAAAAACAAACCAGCAGCATGATCACCCTGCGACCAAACACCTGATAAAGCATTGGTAAATGTTCTGTTGTAAACCGCGTTTTCCCTTCTGTTGAGGTTGTACCTAATATTTTTGGCAAAATATTCTTCATCATTAGCCTGAATAGCCCCTATGACACTGCTATTTTTTAAATAAGCTAGATTGTTCATTGCGTAGGCTCCACCTCCAATTATATGAATATCCAGCCATGTTTTTGAGTCAAGCATACTTGATGGATTCATGAAAACAGACTGGGTTGGGGTATAATTTGAAAAGGACGAACCGAATTGCTCTTGCGCAACAGATTGACTGGCGAAACAAAAGATTAAAAGAATTGGTAAGGCGCTTTTCATTTAAAATAGACGTAGTTTTAGTAACTGCTAACGAACCTTTTTAACGAGTTACAAAAGAATTAGTTACCAATTTATGCAATTTTCCCCCAATTCGGTCTTGATCTCAGAATCTTAAAAAGTTTAGTTTTCAAAACTAGATTTTCAGTTTTTAAAAGCTCTAGGTCATCCATTAAAATTGCTCTAGCCGCATCTCTTGCAATGGAGACTAATGGTCCATCTTTGGCGAGATCGGCAATTTTTAAATTCAAATCGCCACTCTGCTGAGTACCCATAATGTCTCCAGGTCCACGAATTTCAAGATCAACTTCTGCAATTTCAAATCCATCTTGCGTTCTGACCATTGTTTCAATTCTTTTTTTAGCCTCCTTAGAAATTTTATGTGAAGACATCAGAATACAATAGGATTTATCAGCGCCACGACCCACTCTACCTCTTAGTTGATGCAACTGAGACAATCCAAATCGTTCAGCATTTTCAATTATCATTACACTTGCATTGGGCACATTTACTCCGACTTCAATGACGGTAGTAGCTACCATTATTTGCGTTTCACCTTTTACAAATCGTTGCATTTCAAAATCTTTATCCTTTGGTTTCATGCGACCATGAACCATACTGATTTTATAGTTAGGCAGAGGAAAAGAACGAGATATTGCCTCAAAGCCTTCCATTAAATTATTTAAATCCAGCGATGCCGATTCCTCAATCAATGGATAAACGATATAGATCTGTCTGCCCAAAGCAATTTCTTCCTTCATGAATCCAAAAACTCTTGCCCGCTGAGATTCATTGCGGTGACTGGTCGTTATTGGTTTTCTGCCAGGAGGTAATTCGTCTATCACTGACACCTCCAAATCGCCATAAAACGTCATTGCTAAAGTTCTAGGAATGGGCGTTGCAGTCATGATTAGTATATGCGGAGGAATAACATTTTTGGACCACATTTTTGAACGCTGAGCCACACCAAATCTGTGTTGTTCATCAATAACGACCATGCCTAAGTTGTGGAATTGAACCACGTTTTCCAATAAGGCATGTGTTCCTATTAACAAGTTCATTTCGCCAGAACGCAATTTCTCATGCAAAACCTCCCTTTCTTTCTTCTTTGTAGAACCAGTGAGCAAGGCGACATTGATATTTAATCCAAGTAGTAATTCAGAAATTCCATCAAAATGTTGATTGGCCAATATTTCCGTGGGAGCAATTAGTGCTGCCTGGTAATTATTGTCTATTGCCATTAGCATAGCAATTAAGGCAACCAATGTTTTACCGCTGCCGACATCGCCTTGAAGTAAGCGATTCATATGCTTTCCTCCTATGACATCTTTTCGAATTTCTTTTATTACCTTTTTTTGAGCTCCAGTCAAATCAAAGGGTAGTTTTTTATTGTAAAACTCATTAAAATGATTGCTAAGTTTTGGAAACACGAATCCACGGGCTTTTTCAAAACTAATTTGTTTCCGGTGCAACAATTCCAATTGCAAAAAAAACAGCTCTTCAAATTTCAATCGGAAAATTGCCTTTCTCGCCATTTCCTCCGACTCGGGACGATGAATTTGAACATAAGCATCCTCAAGATCGATTAATTTAAATTTGCGGCGAACATTTTCAGGTAAAGTTTCATCTATCTTACCTTTTATTTGTTCCACTAGATATACTGCTAATTTTGATAAACCTTTCGTGTGCAAGCCTTTATCACTCAGTTTTTCAGTACTGGAATATACGCCTTGCATACCAGAACTTCGATCAACTTTTTCCCAGGGAGTAACTTCAGGATGAGCAATTGTATAACTTGAACCGTATTTCTTTGCCTTACCGTAAATTTGATAAATTCGTCCTGCTGAAATATTTTTGATAACCCAATCGACTCCCTGAAACCAAATCAACTCAATTCTGCCGGATTCATCCTCAAAAATTCCTGAAAGTCGCTTTGATCGGCCAACTCCTGTAGTTTTAAGCGAAACAATTTTTCCTTTTAATTGAAGTGGAGTATCTGAATACGGAGCATCTGCAACTTTTTGATAAGCAGATCGATCGACATATCGAAACGGAAAATGATTTAATAAATTCTCAAAATCAGAAATGCCCAATTCTTTTTTTAAGAGTTCCGCTCGCTGTGAACCGACCCCTTTTAAAAATTCAATTGGTGTTTCAAGAAAAATGTTCATAAATCAAAAATAGTAGGAACTTTTGATACGTCCCTACTATCCATCAAATTTGATTTTACATTCTTACTTTTTAAATTCAGATAAACCGCTTTCTACCCATTCTTTGAATTTCGAAGGGTTAGAATGATTTTGGTAATCGGCACTGCCAATTGGCAAATCTTCTCCCAAAGTATTTTGCATCACGTAATAAGGTTGTGAAGCTGTGCCGTATTCAATGATTTGTTTTGCAGTCCACTTGTTTCCAATAGTCGCAATGTTCATTTTTCGACCATTAATTTCGATTTCTTTCTGATCTTTTTTATCAAGTGGAGTTCTTTCATCCACGTAAAGGGAAACGATAACAACATCATTTCTTAAATGCTCAATGATTCCAGGTTCACCCCAAACCGTATTTTCCATTTTACGACAATTCACACAGCCCCATCCGGTGAAGTCAATAAATAGTGGTTTGTTTACTTTTTTAGCATAGGCCAAGGCCAAATCATAATCAGTAAAAGCTTGTGTTCCTTGCGGACCATCATGCATTCCCTCAACATGCTCAACGGAACTGGTAGTATTTCCACCTTGGTATCCAACTCCTTTTGGCGATTCAGCGTAGGTAGTTGGTGGAAGGAATGCATTGATTATTTTCAAAGGTGCTCCCCACATTCCAGGTAAAAGATAAAGGGTAAAGGTTAAAGTAAGAACGCCTAACATGGTCCTACCAACCGACAATTTTTCTACTTTACTATCATGAGGTAGTTGAATGAAACCAAACAAATAAATAGCCAGGGTTCCGAAAATTGCTATCCATGCAGAAATAAAGACCTCCCTTTCCAGTATATGCAATTGCAAAGTCGTATCAAAAGTTGATAAGAATTTGAAAGCAAAGGCAATTTCTATGAATCCTAGAAAAACCTTAACAACGTTTAACCATCCTCCTGAGCTTGGCATGGAGGTCATCATTGAAGGGAAAATTGAGAATAGCGTAAATGGCAATGCTAAGGCCAAACCAAAGGCAAACATTCCTATGATAAGCGCCATATTACCGCCTTCAGAGGAAATTCCAACTAATAGTGATCCTAAAATTGGACCTGTACATGAAAAAGAGGCTAAAGAAAGTACCAAAGCCATAAAAAACACACCTACAAGTCCGCCTTTATCTGCCTTTGCATCTGCAGCATTTACCCATTTACTTGGCAGTTGAATTTCGAATGCACCCAAGAAGGATAATCCAAAAACAATGAGCATCACAAAGAAAAACAAGTTAAAATACGGATTCGTCGAAAGCTCATTTAATAAACTTGCAGAGCCTGTAACAACAACTATTACGGCAAGAAGAACATGAATCAGAACTATACTTAAACCATACATTAATGCTTTTCGAATACCCGCCGATCTAGATTTGCTTTGTTTAGTAAAGAAACTTACTGTCATCGGAATCATTGGAAAAACACAAGGCATTATTAATGCAATAAATCCGCTGAAAAATGCAGCAAAGAAAACGCCCCAATATGATACCCCACTCTCCTTTTCATCTGAAGATGCATTTACGGGTGCTTCTTCTACACCGGCTTTTACTTTTTCTAGTGATGGCTTTTCATTGTTTGAATCGACAACTGTTTCCTCCACCAAGTCGTTTGATGTATTGTCAACTGCTGGCTCTTCAATGGCTGCCTCCTCCTTAGGGCACCCTTTGATTGTTAATTTTATTGGGAAGGTATAATCTGGCAAACAACGCACATCGTTACACGTTTGAAAAGTGAACCCCCCTTCTAACACAAAATCCTTTTCACTTGAAATTTTAATCTTCTGCTTTATAGTGAATGTTCCTTCGTGGTAGTATAAATCTTCATCTGCCATCTCATCGTGCATGAAATGAGGTTTAGGTTCAATATTTCCACCAATTAAACTAAAACCGGATGCCTTATTTAAATTAAGAGAGGACGGAAAAAGAAAACTGCCCTTAGGCAATTTTACAGCGTTGATATGCCATTTTGGTACCACCGTTACCTTTGCTATGATCGTTGCTTCGTAACCTTTTTGCTCCACGGAAAATTTCGCGGAGACCTTGTCTTCTGGAAATTCCATTTGCGAAAACAAAAAATTTCCAATGGATAAAAAC
>JAHEMP010000347.1:0-393 GCA_024643585.1 Crocinitomicaceae bacterium
CAAGAACGCGATGGAATGCTATACATTTTCTTACCTCCAACTGATTATTTAGAAGACTATGTAGACTTAATAACTTCAATAGAAATTACTGCAGAAAAATTACAAATGCCAGTAAGAATTGAAGGTTATCAGCCAAAAACAGATTACAGAGTGGAGAAAATGATGGTTACTCCAGACCCTGGTGTAATTGAAGTCAATGTACATCCAGCTAAATCTTGGCAAGAAATTGTAGACAATACCACAGCACTTTACGAAGAAGCATTCTTATCTCGTTTGGGTACCGATAAATTTATGGTAGATGGTCGTCATACTGGAACTGGAGGTGGAAATCACGTAACTTTAGGAGCTGAAAGACCTGAGGATAGTCCGCTATTAAGAAGACCAGATTTATTG
>JAHEMP010000347.1:403-2331 GCA_024643585.1 Crocinitomicaceae bacterium
TTTTAAGTTACCTTTTTGCAGGACCTTTTATTGGCCCAACGAGTCAAGCACCGCGTATTGACGAAGGTCGAGATGAGCGTCTCTATGAAATGGAAATTGCTTTTGAACAAATTCCAAAAGACAAAGAAGTTCCTTTTTGGATGGTGGATCGAATTTTTAGAAACCTTTTAACTGATATTACTGGAAATACGCACCGTACCGAGTTTTGTATCGATAAATTGTACTCTCCAGATTCCTCAACAGGACGTTTGGGAATATTAGAATTAAGAGCTTTTGATATGCCACCACACAAACAAATGAATTTAGTTCAAAATTTATTAGTGCGTTCTTTGGTTGCCAAATTCTGGAAAGAACCCTACGAGAAAAAATTAATTCGTTGGGGAACAGAATTGCATGACAAGTTTTTGTTGCCTCATTTCGCATATTTGGATATGATTGACGTAGTCAACGATTTAAAAGATGCCGGTTATAATTTTGATATTTCATGGTTTGATCCTTTCTTCGAATTTAGATACCCACATCACGGTAACGTAACAATTGATAATATCCAATTGGAAATTCGATTAGGAATAGAACCTTGGCACGTTTTAGGCGAGGAACTTTCTAGCTCAGGAACCTCACGATTTGTAGATTCATCTTTGGAAAGATTACAAGTAAAAGTTTCTGGAATTGTACCCGAGCGTCATATTTTATTATGCAAAGGATGTAGAATCCCGTTAAGAAGTACTGGTACAAAAGGAGAATATGTAGCCGGAATTCGTTATAAATCATGGAATCCGCCATCCGCATTACATCCTAATATTGGTGTTGATGTACCTCTTGTTTTTGACTTAGTTGATACTTGGAATAATAAAGTGATTGGTGGATGTACCTATTTTGTTACGCATCCAGGAGGTAGAAGTTTTGACACTTTCCCAATAAATAGTTTTGAAGCTGAATCTAGAAAAATAAGTCGTTTTTGGGATTTTGGTCACACACCTCCTCCTTCAGGACTTGAGGATAGTAACGATGAGAAAGAAAAAGAAATGATTGCAAATAGCACTGCAACTTCTCGTTTCTTAGTTGAATCTAAATCGGAACTTAGACCTGACACTCCTATAGAGCTTATTAATCCTGAATACCCTTACACTTTAGATTTAAGACATTTTTGGAAAGCAAAAGAATAGACTAATTACATTGTAGATTGTTTTAAAACTATTATTTTGCAAAACAAAATAAACGCATTCATTCAATTTTAAAAAATGATTCAAGAAATTTCAGTGGGACTACTCCATTCATATAAAGAAAAAATTAATTCTTATGACGAAGTAATTGACCAAAATGGCAAAATAAAGCCCTATTGGAAAGGACTTTTTGATACTTTAGAATCCATCGGTATCGAGGAACTAAAATTTCGTAATGAAGAAATTATAAAAAAATTAAAAGAAAACGGTGTTACCTATAATATTTATGATACCAATAAAGAATCGAATCGTGCTTGGAAACTAGATCCTATTCCATTTCTAATTCATGAAACGGAATGGAAAACTATCGAAAAGGGATTAAAGCAAAGAGCGAGACTCTTAGATTTGATTTTAACAGACCTATATGGGCCTCAAACTTTAATTAAGAATGCAATTATTCCAGCAGAATTGGTTTTTGACAATTCGGGTTTTCTTTTGCCTTGTTTTGACATTAGACAAAAACATGACAAAAACTTATTGAATTATGCTGTCGATTTAGCTCGTGGTCCTGACGGAAAAATGTGGCTTTTAGACAACCGAACTCAATCTCCTTCGGGTGCAGGATATGCGCTCGAAAACAGAATTGTAATGAGTAAGGTCATTCCAGAACTCAACAAAAAAACCTATAGAAAAAGACTTTCTCCTTACTTCAGTCAAATACAACAAACTGTTGACACACTAGGAAATAATTCTAATGAAAATCCA
>JAHEMP010000348.1 GCA_024643585.1 Crocinitomicaceae bacterium
GTCGCCTCCAAAAAATAAGTTGCCACTTGATTTAAAACTTGCCCTTTGTGAGGAATTCCTTTGGGTAAGATATGATCAAATGCTGAAATTCTGTCTGAAGCAATCATGACCACCAAGCCATTATTCAACGTGTAAACATCCCGCACTTTTCCTTTGTACACGCTGGTTTGACCTGGAAAATTGTAATTACTTTTTACGAGCGCTTCTTTCATCATTTTCTTTTTTGGTAATTCTTTCTTTTTTCTCTATTTCATCTGCTTTGTCAAAAGCATCTATGATTTTCTTCACTAAAGGATGCCTAATGACGTCATTTTGATTTAATCTAATAACTTCGATACCATCCGTATCCTTTAAAATATCAAGCGCGAAAGACAAACCTGACTGCTGACTTCTGGGTAAATCTATTTGTGACATATCACCTGTTACGACAAATTTTGCTGTCATTCCCATTCGCGTAAGGAACATTTTCATTTGCATTTTAGTAGCATTTTGAGCTTCGTCCAAAATAACAAATGCTTTGTCTAAGGTTCTCCCCCTCATAAAAGCCAAAGGAGCAATTTCTATAACCCCAAATTCCAACATTTCTTTTAATCGCTCTGCTGGAATCATATCTCTCAACGCATCGTATAACGGCATCATGTATGGATCTAATTTTTCTTTTAAATCACCTGGTAAAAACCCTAAGTTTTCTCCAGCTTCTACCGCCGGCCTTGTAAGAATAATTCTTTTGACTTCTTTTTCTTTTAACGCCCTCACTGCCAAAGCAACAGCGGTATAAGTCTTGCCTGTTCCCGCTGGACCGACAGCAAAAACCATATCCGACGTATTGACAGCTTTGACCAGTTTTTGTTGATTTAAGGTTCTAGCTCTGACCTTGAGACCTTCATTACCGTGAACAATTATGCCATTCCCATGATCATCAGCAACAATGGCTTTACCCTCTTCTTCCATTAAATTGTCAATATTGTTTTCAGAAATTGAGTTGAATTTTTTTAAATATTGGACAATAAGTTTCAATTTGTCCTCAAAAACACCCACCATTTCCACGTCGCCTGAAAAGGAAATATGGTTTCCTCTTGAACTAATTTTTAAATTCGGAAAAAAACTCTTTATGTGTTTGAATTTATCGTTGTTAACTCCGAAAAATTCAGCTGGATTAACCCCTTTAATTTCTACTTTTTTTTCTATCAATGGAACTTTATTAACGAAACAATTCAATAAAACTATCTAAAAACTTACTTTTGGTCAAAATTACGAATATTCCAAGAGAAACTGCTTCGGCTGACCAAATGAAAATATTAACATTAACATCTGACATGGGACTTAATGACCACTATGTGGCATCATTAAAAGCTAGTATCCTAAAAAGAGATCCTAGTGTTTATATTTTGGATGTTTCTCATACCATAATACCTTTCGATACAGCTCAAGCAGCGTTTGTTTTAAAATCTTGCTTTTCTGAATTTCCTGATGGCACCGTGCATGTTGTCGCGGTTGACAGTGAGCCTATTGTTAACTTTGGTGGTCACGATGGGTCATTTCCCTGCATTATGGAATACAATAATCAATTTATTATTTCAAACGATAATGGATTTTATGGCGCATTCATTGGAGAAGGAACAGCAGATGCATTTTGGAGAATAGACGATATACTTTCCAATCCTAAACTTTTTAAGTTTCCATCTAAAAACATGCTAATTCCTGCTGCGATAGATTTGCTAAATGGCAAAGAAATAAGTTCATTTTGCTCCCCTCAAACAGGTTTTAGAAAAGCATTCATGTCTTTGCCGAAAGTGGAAGAAAATTTAATTCTAGGTCACATATTTTATTTGGATTCCTATGGAAATGCCATTACCAATATCGATCAAAAATTATTTGAACAAGTTGGTAAAAACAACCCATACATTATTTATTTCCGAAAAAAAGATTACTATCTAGACGTGATTTCAAATTCCTACAATGAGGTTCCACCGGGTGAAAGAGTCGGAATTTTCAATGAAAATAATTTACTAGAAATTGCGATTAATCGAGGTGCTAATTTGGGTGGAGGTGGTGCCGAAAAACTTTTTGGGCTCAAAAAAGGCGACCAAGTTAGAATAGAATTTTTACCTCGAGGTTCGAAAGAAACTCTTCATGAATTATTTTAAATGATTACCAGAATTGTAAAACTGACTTTTCGAGAAGAAAAGGTGGATGACTTTCTATCTTTTTTTGATACGATAAAACAAAAGGTTAATTCCTTTCCTGGCTGTAACGGCATGCAATTGGTTCAAGACAATAAGGACAAATCTGTAATCTTTACTTATAGTCAATGGAATAGCG
>JAHEMP010000349.1 GCA_024643585.1 Crocinitomicaceae bacterium
TTTGAACGAAGACACGACTTTATACAACAAAGCTTTCGAGAAAAACATTGTGATTGTAACGCCTTCTACCCTATTGGCCACTTTGCGCACCATTGACAGTATGTGGACGAATCAAAAACAACAAGAAAATGCTTTTGAAATTGCACGCCAAGCTGGTGCTTTGTATGATAAATTTGAAGGTTTTGTAGCCGATTTAATCAAAATTGGAAAGAAAATAGACGAAAGCAAAGTCGAATATCAAGGCGCCATGAACAAATTGGTGGACGGAAAAGGAAACCTCATCACGAGCGTAGAAAAGTTAAAGAAAATGGGGGCCAAAGCAAAAAAAGCATTGCCGGACAATATCTTGAATCGTGCGAAAGCCGATCAAGAATAAAAGAATTATTCCATTTCTATAATTAGATTTCTACCTACAAATCACTATTAGACGATGCAAAACTTCGATATTCGCTTGGTGTTTTGCCGGTTCTTTTCTTGAAGAAAATAGGAAAATAATCAGGATTTTCGAAATTCAAACTATACGATATTTCCTTGATGGGCAAGTTGGTATTGTACAATAAAAGTTTGGCTTCGTTCAATTTTAATTCCATCATATATTTTGATGGAGAAGTTCCTGTCAACTCTTTGAAAGCTCTACGGAATCCCGAATAACTTATACAGAGATTTTTGGCAATATCTTCGGCAGTAGTTTTTTTATAGATGTCTTCCCGCATCATCACTTTGGCTTTGTTGATTTTATTGATGAGTTCTTCATCTTCAAAATCACGAGTTTTATCACGGTAGTACATCAAACCCAAAATATTCATCACAATACCTGAAAGTGCTTGCTGAAATCCGGCACGTTCTTCGTTGGCAATTTCTATAGCTTTGTAATACAAATCGATGATTTCTTCATTCATTCCGATATTAAAAACCGGGTTTCTATTCAGAAAAAAACCTTCTTTTACTATTTTCTCGATGATTTCTCCTTTAAAACCTATCCAATATTCATTCCATCCAGAATTTTCCAAAGGTTTATAAGTATGCCAAACACCTGGCATTAGGAAAAACATTTTCCCTTCTGTAATAAAGCAGGATTGCTTGGATTGCCCAAAAGTAAAAACGCCATTACCGTTTGTTATGTACAGCAACTGATACTCATTCAACACTCTGCCTTTGTCCACATTAAAATAATAGCCAACAGGATGTTTATCAGGAGGATAATTTTGATTTTCAATAATATTCTGGCGTCCCACAGTGGTAATAGTTAAACCCCACAACTCATCTTCTTCAGAAGTTATGGGGTAATTAACACTATTATTTTTGTCATTATAAATCATCTAAATCGCAAGGGTTTAAACCTTTTTACTTTTCAATACAAATATAAGAATAATCATTAGGTAAGATGGCCAATAACAGCCAAAATCTACATTTTTATTTGAGCGTGACCCTTCGTAAAAACTGCGGGTCGGGCTTTTCGTTCCCGCTTTTTTTATCCCGAAAAAACGGGATCAAAAAAGAGCTCCACTTCAATCCCTCACGCAAACAAACCAATTGTAAAAAAAAACTCCCCAATCTATATTTTATTTAAATTGGGGAGTCAAACAATTATCTTTTTGAAGTTACATTTCTTTCATATTCTTGAATGTCTGAAATATAATCCTCGGCGGGAGTGATTCCTTTTGTTGCACAATAGTAATCATATACGGCTGCCCAAGGCAATGATTTAGCTTCTTCTAATAAAGCCAAACGCTCAAAATTTTGACCTTTTGCTTCATACGAATTCAACTGAACTGTTGGTTCCAACAAAGCTTGCATGAATGCTTTTTGAGTCGCACGAACACCAATTACGTAAGCACCAATTCTGTTGATAGAAGCATCAAAGAAATCTAAACCTACGTGAACTCTATCCAATGCTTTGGCACGAATAATTTCTTGAGCAATAGCTTGTAATTCGTCGTTCAAAATTACAACGTGATCGCTATCCCAACGAACACCGCGACTCACGTGAAGCAAGATTTCGGGAGTAAACAACAATAACGAAGAAATTTTATCGGAGATTACTTCTGTAGGGTGAAAATGTCCCGCATCTAAAGTAATCATTTTGTTATTGGCAATGCCATAACCCATATAAAATTCGTGTGAACCAACTACAAAACTTTCGCTTCCAATACCAAATAATTTACATTCGATACTGTCCAACATCAGTTCGTCATTCGATTTGTATTCGAAAATTTTATCTAAGGAATTTTTTAAGTTTTGACGATACAATGAACGATCTACAATTAAATCTTTGGATCCATCTGGAATCCAAATGTTGTGAATACATTTTGAACCC
>JAHEMP010000088.1 GCA_024643585.1 Crocinitomicaceae bacterium
AGCTTCTTGCTTCTTTCCGTTTTTTGCTAATATTTTTGCTTGCACATGACTCATCCAAAATGCTTCTGGTCTCATGCTAACAGCTTTTGCAACCCAGATTTCTGCTTTGTCTAAATCTTTTCCACTTTCAAAGTAATAACGAGCTGCTCCGAAGTAGCTATTCGCACTTGGCCCAGCCATCATATCTTCGATTTGTTTTTCTACTTGAGCATCAGTTGGCGTCTCAATGGAGAAAGAAACTTTCGTATTTTCCCACATCAAATTTAAATTCGCCTTATTCGATTCTAAATCACTGAAATCAATAGTAAAGGTTTCATATTTATCACCCAATTTAGATGGTTTAACGTCGAAACGAGCAACATCCTGAGTATTGTCATATCCAGCAGATCCCCAATTTTCTAATCCTTTGTAAATGATAACCGTCCATTTGTCAGCGCCAGGAATTGTGTACAAAGCATATTGTCCAGCCGGAACTGCTTGACCTCCAATTTTCACGTCATCTGCAAATTTAATTTTGGTTGAAGAGTTTGCTCCAGTTCGCCAAATTTCTCCATAAGGCACTAATTCTCCGAAAACCTTTCTTTCTTTCGCTCCTGGACGAGAATAAATAATTTCGAAGTCAGTCAAACCAACTGTCTGCTGCAATGTCGCTGTTGGACTTGGTTGCGGAGTTTTTAATTGTGCATTCACATTCGAGCTGAATGCCAAGGCTGCTGCTATAAAAAGAGTATTGATCTTAATCATAATATTGACTTTTAAGTTATAAAATTCTTTGAACGAAGTTATTGTTTTATTCGGTTTTACCTTATCTGGAGCAATCAATTTTAACAAAAAATGGATAAAAAAATCGGGATGAAATCAAATTCATCCCGATCCTATTTTATACGCAAGTTTTATTTAAAAGAATCCAAATTAACCTTTTCGTTGATTTTAATTTCTTTCACGGTACCAACTAAAATCATTGGTCCAATTGCTAATGAAACAGAGTAGGGCATCATAATTCCTTCTGTATCTCTGTAGTCGGAAAAGGTCATTTCTGTACTAACTACTTCATCCCCTTGTTTCTTTGTTGAAATAGTCTGCATTTTCAAAAACGTAGTTTTATCGAAATAGTCAATATTTGAAGATTCTCCATCTGAATATTCTAATTTATACATTGGGTTTCCATCTATGGTTTCAATACCTTTTAAGGAGTATATCATGCCAGAAGTTGAATAGTTCAATTCAGGGAACAAACCTTTTGATTTCGATTTTTTGGCAATTTCATCATCACTCAACTTGACTTTTCCTCCTTGCATAGATGAACTTCCTCCAGACGTTCCGTCAAAGTAGCTTTTATTAAAAGTCATTCCTTGAGCCTCCATTTTATTTCCTTCTTTGTTGGGCGTTATCCAAACATCAGTCATCTGCAATGGGAAAGGTATTTGTTCAGCCGATAATTCCGAAATCTTGGTGTAAGATTTAATTTTTTTAAGCTTCTTTTTGGCACTTTTCATGCTGGAAGATTCCGTAACCGATAAAATGTACTTTTCAATCAATTTATCGGCTGTAATGTCTGCCGCAACTATCTCAACAACCTTTGCTCCAAACGCATCAAGTTTTTCAATTTTTCCATTGGAATCGAAAGGTTTTAAATTGTTAATAATGGACTCATTTCCTACAACAATGATGTTTACGTTTTCAGCGGATAAATATTTTTTCGCCAAAAGAAGAAGGTCATCTTTGTTGACTGCCGCAAGGTTTTTAAGGTAATTTGTATAGTAATCCTTGTCCAAATTATACTTTGTCACTTTTAAAGCAAATCTTGCAATCGTTTGTGGGCGCTCTAAAGAACGGGCAAAACTGCCTGCCATAGATGACTTGATCAATTCCAACTCTTCATCTGTTGCAGCCTCTTTACTCATTCGACCAATTTCGTATAAGATTTGTGTGATTGCACTATCGGTAACATCGTTTCTGAAATTTCCTCCTGCGGAGAATGTACTTCCGTTTTCATCAATATTAAATCCTGAGTAGCAGCCATAGGTGTATGCTTTGTCCTCACGAAGGTTTTGCATTAGTCTTGATCCAAATCCGCTTCCACCAAGCAAATTATTTAAAACGGACATTCCTATTTCGTCTTTACTTCCTGGGATAACATCAATTGGATACGTAATCGAAACAACTGATTGTACCGCTCCTGGTTTATTTACGAAATAAACTTGTCCTCCATTGGCAGGCTTAGCTTTCAAAGTGTTATTTACGTATGCCGCTGGTCCATCCCAAGAAACGAAGTATTTTTCTACCAATTCTTTTGTTTGTTCCAAGTTAATATCGCCCACGACCACCAAATAACTTCCTTTTGGGGTGAAAACTGTTTTGAAATAACTATTCACATCCTCCAAACTGATGTTTTTTAAGCTTTCTTCAGTCATAATTTCGGAATACGGATGACTATTATCGAAATTGGCTTTAGATTTCGCACTATTCGCCATTTGTCCTGGATTGGATTTCTGAGCTTTTAAACCAGATTCGTATTGCTTTACAATTCGATCAAATTCAGATTGGGGGAAATTGGCATTAAAAAGAATATCTGTCATCAATTCTAAGCCTTTGTCGGTATATTTTGATAAGCACGACAAGAAAATTGAATTTTGATCCGCTGACAAACTAGCACCGATATAATCGATTTCATTGTCCAGTTTGTCTTTGTCTCGATTGGATGTGCCCGATTTTATCATTTCTCCAGCAATGTTTGCTAGTCCCGCTTTTTCTTTTTCAAGAATAGGGTCCGAATCCATGACCAAATCGAAACTTACTTTTGGAATAGAATGATTTTCACTTAATATCACAGTAATTCCGTTCGAGGTCTTAAAAACTTCAGAATTCTTGATGTTTATGGTAGGCGCCGGTCCGGCTGTAGGTCGAATTGATCTGTCAATTTGTCCCCAAACCAACGCGGGAAAAAGTGCGACAAGGATGATTATTAAATTCTTCATTTTTTTTATTTATTATCTTTTGGTAAGTAGTAAAGTATAAGTCTAGCGTCTTGTGTCAAATATTTTTTTGCCACTCGTTGAATATCCTCTTTGGTGACTTTCATGTAACCATCAAGCAAGGTATTTATTCTATTTGTAGATCCAAAATACACATAGTTATTTGCTAAATTTTCCGAAATTCCAGCAATCGTCGAATTGGAAGAAACGATGTCATTTTCTTTTTGGTTTCTAATTTTTTCAAATTCTTCTTGGCTAACCAATTCGTTTTGAATGGTACTAATTTGTTTGTCAAATTCTAGTAAAAGTGTGTCCAAATTAGCTCCATTCGAACCAATTGTACCAAAAATACCAACGCCACCTGCTTCCATCCCATATGGAAAGGAGAATACATTTACAGCGAGTTCCTTCTTTTCTACCAAAGTCTTATTCAATCGAGAAGAATTGCCACCTGAAAGAATGTCGTTCATCATTTCTAAGGCATAAAAGTCAGGGTTGGATTCATTAGGGAAATTGTACGAAATGAACATAGCAGGCAATTGAATATTGTCATAAACCGTATCCTTTATTACAGTTGTCATTTTACCTTTGTAATTTTCAGGGCGATTAATTTTCGTGGGATTGGAAAGTTCTTTTGCAATCAACTTTTTTGCTTGAGGGTCTCTTGAATTTAGAAAGTCTTTGGCGTCGAATGCCGACTTGTCAAGCGAATATGTTTTTTTGAAATCTTCATCTGATAAATTTTCAAAGTCGCGGTAAAGATTTATTGCTTGTCCAGAGGGTATAGATCCAAAATATTTTTGAACCCATTCTTTTGTCTGAGCAATGTCTAAATCTCCTGCAATACTTAAAGTTGCATTCGAAGGCACATAAAATGTTTTGTAAAAGTTGACATAATCTGCTTCTTGTGCTGCATCCAAATCCTCCATGCTACCAATAGGTACCCAATTGTAGGGATGGTTCACAAAAACACGTTTGAATATTTCAGTTATAAATGAAGCATAAGGCTGGTTGTCAATACGTTGTCGCTTCTCTTCTTTGACGACACTTCTTTGCGTTTCAATTCCTTTGATATTTACCTTTGCATGAAGCATTCGCTCGCTTTCAAGCCACATTCCTAATTCCAATTGATTGGAAGGCATTAACTCAAAATAATAGGTTCTATCGTTGGATGTGTTTGCATTAAGCGTTCCTCCGTTGCTTTCAACTATTTTATCGTATTCGCCACGTTCGATATTTGCAGAACCTTCAAATAGTAAGTGTTCAAAAAAGTGCGCAAATCCAGTACGTCCAATATTTTCATTTTTAGACCCAACATGATAAAGTACAGAAACTGCTACTATAGGCGTGGTTTTTTCTTGGTGTAAAATTACATGCAGACCATTCGGGAGGTCATATTCCACATAATCTATTTTCTTTTGGGCGTGACCATTTTGAGTAAAAATGAGTAAAGCACATAAACAAAGAAGTTGCTTCATATTTATTTAATGTTTGAAAATTAATTTGCACAAAATAAGCAAGAAAAAATGACAATTGAGGTGCCTTGTGTGAAGTTATGATTTCATAAAGAGCGATTAACTTCAACAATTACATTCTATCAATTTAAAAATGGAACAATAATTGTAAATTAGCCGTCATGAAAATACTCGCTTTAATTGTCGTATTGCTTCCGTCGCTTTTGAACGCGCAAAAAGTAATACCGTTTGTAGATTTTAATGATTACTTCAGAACCTTTGAAAGTGGGTCGTTTAGGCAATTGGAATTTCAAAGAATTGAACAATTCAAAGCTGGTGATGAGGCAATAGCTTATTACGACAACAGAGGCAATTTGAGAATTTACAATGGTGGACAGCCAAAAGATGTGGCAAACTTACTTGCTGATTATCAAGTTTCTGACCATTTAATCACTTGGAAAATAGGGGAGACTTTGAATTTATGGGACGATGGCAAAATGCAAACGCTGACCTATAGATGCAAGGCTTATTCAGTAAAAGATAGCATCGTCGTTTTCGAAGATGAAAGATACAACACAATCAACGTATATTGGAAAGATCAAATTTATCCCATAAAACAGAGTACAGGTGAATTAAGTTTTCCGAAAGCGATTGGAGAAAATATTGTTGCATTTAAGGACAATGGGGATTTCTTTAAAATTTTCTGGAATGGTCAAATTTACGACATCGATGTATGGGTAGGTTCCATAGATTTCGCGTGTGGGACAGATATTTTGGCCTACAATGATCCTACCACAAGAACATTTGCTGTTTTTGAAAATGGAGAATTACTTGATGTTGAGCAGTTTTTCATGAAAAAATACAAAGCAGGTCGAGGATTTGTTGTTTATGAAGACCTTAATGGTAATTTGATTAAATATCAAAACGGCGCGAAAAAGACACTCACCAATTTTACAGCGACAGAATGGGAAGTAAAAGATGATGTCGTTATTTGGTTTGAAAATAGTTTCTTGAACATGGAATGCAATGGCAAAACATGGAGAGTTTGTAATTACGTTCCAGAAGATTATCAGTTGAAAAATAATGTTCTTGCTTTTCGAAATATTTCAAAAGGGGTAGACGTTTCGATTGATGGTAAAACAGAGACAATTACAAATCAAATGGATGCCGGATATGAAATTCTCGGTAGTTCTGTCCTTGTAAAATTGTTTAATCGAAACTTCAAGGTATTTTGGAATGGTAAGACCTATGAACCATAAAAAAAGTTTAGCTTCTGAATTGTTTACCGTTCATTAGACCTTATATTTGCACCTGAAAATTAGAAGAATTCACGATAAATTCATCAACAAAAAATAGTAAAATGAACAATTGGTTTACCGTTAAAGTCAAATACACGAAACAATTAGAGAATGGATCTTTTAAAAGAGTTACAGAGCCATATCTTTTAGCTGCAATGACTTTTACAGATGCTGAGGCTCGTATTTATGAGGAGCTTGGTCAAATAATCAGAGGTGAATTCAATGTTGTTGGAATAACACGCACTGAAATACACGATATCTTTCAATACGATGATGCGGATGTTTGGTATAAAATCAAATTAACCTACGATTCTGTTGATGCTGATGCTGAAAAAGCAAAAAAAGTAACTCAAAACTTCTTGGTTTCCGCTCATTCTGTAAAAGATGCATACGACCGAATTAAAGAGAGTTTATCAACCTTAATGGTAGACTTTGTTATTCCGTCCATTGTAGTTTCACCAATTGTTGAGATTTTTCCTTACCAGGAGCAAATGGATAAAGAATTGAGTCGCAGACCCATTAAAGAAGAGGATGCAGATTTACCAAATATTGATTCAAAACCAGGGAAAAAAGCAGTTTTTTCAGCACCTGGGAGCGATGAAAATGATTTAGAAGAAATTGAAAATGAAATTTCTGACGATTTCGACGAAGATGAAAATTAAGAAATGAGCCAATTTCTAGACGATTTAAAAAACGATCATTCCGATTTTGATAATGGAAAATTGGAAAGCCATGTTGGCAATACTCCATGGGACTTATTTGTAAAATGGTATGCTGAAGCTTTTGAGAAAGAGCAATTAGCCAATGCGATGACAATTTCGACAGTTTCCGAAAATGGACAGCCAGGAACGCGCATTGTTTATTTGAAAGAACTGCTGAACAACAAATTCATCTTTTACACGAATTACAATAGTGAGAAAGGTAAAAACATGGGATTCAACAAGAAGGTATGTCTGCATTTTTTTTGGCCTCAATTACAAAGACAAATAAGAATTGACGGATCTGTTTCAAAGGTTAACCCCAAAGTTTCGGACGAGTATTTTGCTAGTCGCCCCAGAGAAAGTCAGTTAGGCGCATGGGCTTCTCATCAAAGTGAACTTTTAGAAAGCCGAGATGTTCTTGAAAAAAGATTGATAGAATTGGATAAGAAATATCAGGATATCGTCCCGCGCCCTCCTCATTGGGGAGGATATGAGGTTGAACCTACAAAAATTGAATTTTGGCAGGGTCGACCTTCTCGCTTACACGATAGAATTGTTTTCCTCTTGGAAAACGAAGACTGGAAAGTTGTCAGATTAAATCCGTAGTATGGAAGAGTGGCAACCTGAAATTTTCAACTTACCAAACGGTATGCGATTCGTTTATTTACATACGATTTCGCCTGTTGCGCATCTTGGTGTTCATGTTTTAGCTGGCTCTCGCTATGAGGAGAAAAATGAAGAAGGTCTTGCTCATTTTTTGGAACATTGCATATTCAAGGGAACCAATAAAAGGAAAACCTTTCATGTTTTATCAAGATTGGATTCGGTAGGAGGTGAGTTAAACGCATATACTTCAAAGGAAGAAATGGTTGTCTATGCTTCTTTTGTAAAGAACCATACGGAACGTGCTATGGAACTTTTAGCGGATATAACACTCAATGCTAATTTTCCGGAGAAAGAAATAGAAAAAGAAAAGGAAATTGTTTTGGATGAGATTAATTCCTATTTGGATAGTCCTGGTGAAAAAATATTCGATGATTTTGAGAGTTACCTTTTTCAAGGACATGCCTTGGGTACAAATATATTAGGTACGCCAGAAACCGTTTCCGCCTTTACAAAAAAAGATCTCCAAATCTATCTAGAAAAACATTTTCACGCGGATAATATGGTAATCTCTTTTGTTGGAAATGTACCTGCTCCTAAAATTTTGAAATGGATAGAGAAGTATTTTGCCAATTGTCCGAAAAGAGGAAAAGAACATATCCGAGAATTCAAAGGTTCTTACCAATTCAGAAAAATCGAAAAAGAAGCCAATTACCAAGTTCACGCTGTGGTAGGTGGATATGCTCCTGGCTATGATGAAGAGGATAGAAAAGGGATGTTTTTGCTCACGAACATATTAGGTGGTCCAGCGTTGAATTCTAAATTGAATCTTTCCATTCGTGAAAAGTATGGTTATTCGTACAACATAGAATCTTCATATACTCCATATGGCGAAATAGGATTTTGGTCTGTCTATCTTGGTACGGATACGAAATACTTGAAAAAATCTTTAAATGTTCTGCACAAGGAGTTGGCGAATTTGAGAGACAAAGAATTGAGCGCAAAGTATTTGAAAATGGCAAAAGATCAATATAAGGGACACATGGCGTTGGCTATGGAAAGTCATTCTGGTCTTATGTTAAGCTTAGGTAAAAGTGTGTTGCTTTTCAATCAAGTGGATTCAATTTTCGAAATGAATGAATCCATTGAAAAGGTCACTGCGACTGATATTCAGCGCATTGCTAACGCCTATTTTTCGGAAGATAAAATTTCAGAATTGATATTTGAAATTAACGAATAATAGATTTCAACTTATTCTAAGCAATTAGAGCAAGTAGGCAACTACACAAAACAATCTCTCGTCATACCCATAGATAAGATTTAGCATATCCCCCCCAAAAAAAAGAAGGTATCGTTATTTCTTATAACCGAAAATTTAC
>JAHEMP010000350.1 GCA_024643585.1 Crocinitomicaceae bacterium
AAACGTTATTTTGGTTGGACGAACAGGAACGGGAAAAACATTATTGGCGAAAACGATTGCTAAAATGTTAAATGTTCCTTTCAGTATTGCTGATGCAACTGTTCTTACCGAAGCTGGTTATGTTGGAGAAGATGTAGAAAGTATTCTTTCTCGTTTGTTACAAGCTGCCGACTACAATGTGGAAGCTGCGCAAAACGGAATTGTTTTCATAGACGAAATAGATAAAATTGCAAGAAAAAGCGATAATCCTTCTATCACACGCGATGTTTCTGGTGAAGGTGTTCAACAAGCTTTATTGAAATTATTGGAAGGAACGATTGTAAATGTTCCACCTCAAGGCGGACGAAAACATCCAGAACAAAAAATGATTTCCATTGACACACGCAACATTCTTTTCGTTTGTGGTGGTGCATTTGATGGAATTGAAAAAATAATTTCTTCTCGTGTTAATCGCCAAACCATTGGTTTTGGTTCTGCTGACGAAGAAAGAATTGAAGGTGAAACGGTTTTACGTTACATCAACCCAACAGATATTAAAACGTTTGGATTGATTCCTGAATTAATTGGTCGTTTCCCTGTATTGACGTACTTGGAGCCATTGGACGCAGCAAGTTTGAAACGTATACTTACGGAACCGAAAAACGCTTTGGTGAAACAATACCTACGCTTGTTTGAAATTGATGGTATTCAATTGTCATTCGATGCAGCTGTTTTAGATTTCATCGTAGAAAAAGCAATCGAATTTAAACTCGGTGCTCGTGGACTTCGTTCAATTTGTGAAGCAATCCTTACAGACGCCATGTTTGAATTGCCATCAAGCGGTGAAAAAACATACAAAGTAACCTTGAGTTATGCTAAGGAACACTTCTCCAAATCCAAATTGGCGAAGTTGAAAGTCGCGTAATGAAGACGCACGAATACAAAACCTTTATAGATTGGACCTGTAGTCGAGGAAACGGGACAACGGATTATACGAGCTATGAACGCAATTTTACGTTTCGTGCTAGTGGCAAACAACAAGTTATTCATTGTTCAGCAGATTCCCCTTTTAGAGGTGATCCACAGAAATTCAATCCTGAAGAACTTTTCATTGCAGCGATTTCTTCCTGCCATATGCTTTGGTATTTGCATTTGTGCGCCGACAATGGAATAAATGTAATTGAATACGCCGATAGCGCAACGGGAACAATGATCGAAAAACCCGAAGGTGGCGGAAATTTTCAAGAAGTTGTTTTACAGCCTTTGGTCACAGTTGAAAAAGAAGAAATGGTTGAAAAAGCAAAACTCTTGCACCTTGAAGCACATAAGAAATGTTTTATCGCCAATTCTTGTAATTTCCCGATTCGGCAAAATGCCACGGTGAATTTTCAGCTTTGAGATTAGACCGCTCCGCTGATGAACCATAGACCGTCTTCGGACTGATGGAAGATGGATTAAATTATTGGAAAAATAAATCCATCAGCAAGCAAAGCGAACGTTCCATGCTCTACGCTCCATGCTCCAATCAAGAAATCCGAAACTTACAATACTTGATCACACTTCCACGTGAAGTAAACAATTTTTCGTAATGCGTTTTGATGTGGAAAATATCTTTGGTCATTTGATCTAAGTTTTCACCCATTTCATTGTACAAATCCCAGTTTACGAGTAATTCTTCGTAGCCTTTTTCTTTGATCTCTTCCGTTGTATATTCGAAAAGTAAGTCGCTATCTGTTTTTAAGTGAACGATTCCACCTTTTTTAAGGATACGACGGTATTTCTCTATGAAATTGGGAGATGTCAAACGCTTGTTGGGTTTATTCGGTTGTGGATCGGAGAAAGTCAACCAAATTTCGTCGATTTCATTGTCGGCAAAAGTATCGTTTATAAAATCAATTTTAGTTCTGCAGAAAGCTACATTAGTCAACCCTTCTTCCAAAGCTTCCGTTGCGCCAATGTACATACGTGCACCTTTGATGTCGACTCCAATAAAGTTTTTTTCTGGATAATGACGCGAAAGTCCAACGGAATACTCCCCTTTTCCGCAACCCAATTCCAAAACAATGGGATGATCATTTCCAAAATGTTCACTCCACTTCCCTTTCATATCCGAAACCTCACCTATGGTTGGCTCGAAAAAATTTGGATAGTCTTTTACCGCTGCAAAGCGTCTTAATTTGTCTTTTCCCAAAACAGTTTTAATTGAATTTAAATTGAACGTTATAAGCGAAAACTCTATGAAATTTCAATGTGATAACTTGTGTGTTTTCTAATATTAAGAACCTTACCTCCCTCAAATATAAGGTATTGACCTTTAATTCCCAT
>JAHEMP010000089.1 GCA_024643585.1 Crocinitomicaceae bacterium
GTCATTGAATCTAAACAGAATGAAATAGCCGATTTAAGTTCAGTTTTGGAACCAATAGCATCAAATAATACGAATACTGTTAAGTCAGACATTGTATCTGTTGAAGCATTAAGAAATGAATTACTGGGTTCCGAAAATAAAGGAATAATGGAATCTACTAATATTCCAAAATCGGTAGAAGAATTGAAAAAAGAAGTTTCAAAACTCGAAGCTTATGAAAAAGGTTTAAAACAGAAAGATGCGAATTTAAGAGCATCTAACGATGCGAATTCTCTTGAGACAGAGAAAAAATTGGAGATTATCGGTAAGGAAATTGACGAGGTGGTTGAAAGGAAAAGACGCTATACCATTACAATTGGTGATTTAGAGCAAGAATTTATTGCCGAGAACAAGTCAGAATCAACTATAAAAACAATTGACCATACGTTAGAGAAAATTTCAAACGAAGAAAAGGCCTTATTAGATAAACTAGATGGAGATATAACGTCAATAAAAGAAATCAAGAAAATCGAAAACCAACTGATGAAATTGTCTAATCAGAAAGTGGATCGAAAGAATGAAATTTTAGAGGTTGAAACGAAAGCAATTCAAAAAGATAATGACCAGAAACTTGAAGCTTTACAAAATATCCCAACCTCATCCGTTTCGCAGAGAATAAATCTAGAATTAGCTGAAAAAAGAGTCAATCAATTGAATGAAGAATCGAACCAACTAAAAGAATTAGCAAAAAAATCGAAAAGTAGGGAAGAGACCAATGAACTTTTGAATAAAGCAATTGCGAAACAAGAACAAGCCAATGAGATTTTAGAAATCACATTAGTTGATAATAAAGTAGCAAGCTTAACAAAAGGGAAAATAGCTACGTTGTCAACCAAAGCAGATTTGGAAAAAAGAAGAAACACCCTCCTCTTAGAGGAATCAAATCTTAATTCCGAGATAAAAAATGTAAACGCCGATATTAAAGTAACCAAGAAATCGACTGAGGTTGAAGATCTATTTAACAAATTAAGTAACTTGGAAAAAGAGCGTCAATTGGTGGTGGACCAAATTGCTTATATCGATAAAAAAATAAGTAATCTTCCGGCCAAGCCTTTACCTACCATTTCTCCTGAAAAGAAAAGCATCGAATTGAGTTACCGAGAAGAAATCGAAATTTCGTCAAGTTTGGAATACCGGGAACTTTCAAAATTGACCAATGAAGCCATGTTTTTGGAAAATGAAATTTCTTTCCTACTAAAGTCAATAGATAAGGATAAACAAGACGCTCAGAAACTAGTTCAGCAGTCAATTTCAACCAACAACAAAAGTGCAAATGACAAAGCTGAATCAAAGGTCAAAGAAATCCAAGGTAAAGAAAAAAGGTTGACAGATTTACAAAATAACCTTTCGCAAAAACAGGGAGAAATTGCCAATTTATTTCCTGAAAACAAAACAAAAAGGGAAAAAATAGAAAATTTGCTTTTAAGAGGAGTGGAGCCAATACGAACTTCAGTTTCAAACTACATTGCGATACCAGAAACCGGATTTGAGGTGGATTTGCAAGCGGCTAAAAAAGAGAATAAAGAATTGGCCGTAGATACAAAAGTACCAACAGGATTAATGTTCCGTGTTCAAGTTGGAGCTTTTTCAAAACCGGTAGCAGAAGATGCTTTCCAGGAATTCAATCCAGTTACGGGTGAGAAAAGACCAAATGGACTAACGGTTTATATGGCTGGATTCTTTGATAAAAGCATAAGTGCTGCTGAAGCACAAAAGACTATTAGAAGCTTAGGGTATTCAGATGCCTTTGTTGTAGCCTATTGTGATGGCGAGAGGATTCCTTTGATTGAAGGACGCAAAATGGAGGCGAGTAAGGCATGCGCACCGATGCAAATAGCGGAGATGTCAATAATTAGAACACCGAGTCCAAAAGATACGACTAAGCTGATTACTCGTGAATTGGACTATAATAAGGCAATAGGTGCAGCACCTGCGGTTCCTGTGGAATTGAAAAAAGGATTGTTTTATACCGTTCAAATAGGTGTTTATAATCGTCCTGTGGATCTTGAAACGTTAAAAAATATTACGCCGCTCAATACGAAACGTTTGCCAAATGGTCAAATTCGTTATTCAGCTGGGGTCTTCGTTTCTATTGAAGAAGCAATGCCGAAAAGAAAAGAAGCCATAGATAGAGGGATTAAAGATGCCTTCATTACGGCCTATTATGAAGGTGAGAGAATAAGTTTAGGTGAAGCTGAAAAAATTCTACGCGAAAAAGGACCAGAAGTGATTGAAAAAACGGCAATTGGAATTGTTAAAGATGCCAATCAACGCGCAATTGCTGAAGAAAATTTACAAAAAGAAATAGTAGCTGTCGAAAAAGAAAGATTTAAAGAAGGAATGGGAATTCAATTGGTTTCTAAAGAAACCTTTAACGAATTTCCGAGAGATATGTTGAATCGATTCAACAAACATGTGAGTTTTTATTTTGATCAAAATGATAAACGATTGAAATCAATAATATATACCAAGATTGAAGATATTCCACAAATCCATTTCTTACGTGAAGATGTTGACACTCTTTTTATTCCGGACTATATCAGAGTTCAAAAAGAAGAAAAAGACGGATTCAGAAAGATTGTGTTTTATGTCGAAAACGGTCAGTTAGACGGCGATGTAGCGGACTATATTTATCGTTTAAATTTCCGCAAAGAATACATCGAATTAGGAGAAAACATGAAAGTTATTTTACATAGTGTTCCATCAAATTCGATTCAACCCATTTCGGATGGACTGAGAAATTTGAAAATTAGATCGGTTGTAGAGTAACATTCACTCGAAAAGTCCTTTGATGTCAATGTTTCGGGTATATTCAGCTAAAATTTGTTTATTGGACTGAATTTCAATCCATTGAATTTGATTCAAGCTATTTATTACATACAATTCGACGAAAAAATTATGTATGGCATAAAGATAAACATGATGGGATGGAATTATTCTGGAACCAATGTATTCGCCATCCGCTTTTAGCAATTCAAGCCGTTTTTCAATTGTTAGACGATTAAACTCAGAATTTTTCATTTTCTATTGAACCATTTTATCTTTATCTTGTACAGTCAAGAAATATACAACAATGAAGTCAGTATTGTTTTTAGTAGTCATCTTTTTTTTCAATGTCCTTTTGTATGGTCAGAACAATACAAATACCAACAATTCTGGAGGCAAAGAAGAAAAGAAAGTGGTTGTTCCAGAGGTAAAAGCGGTTAAGGTTAAGCAATCTGAAGCCGAAACAATCAACTCATCAACCCTGAGCTCTCCAGCGCCTGCAACTCTAAATCTCGAATTAAATTCTCCAAATATAATTTCGAAGGATGTGATGGTTTCTAAAGAAATGGCCACAGCAAAATTTATCGCTAAACAATCGGAATACAATCACCAGCGAACCCGAAGATCCTACACAGATTCACAGAAAGAAGAATTGAATCAGTTGTTAAGAGAGGTTTCAGCCCAAAGTCCTGCAAGTTTTGAGAGTTTATTATTTTATTATGAAAATGGACAGTTTGATTTAAAAAGATCGACAGCATTATTGAAGGCTCAAGAAATGCAACCGAACAATGCAGAAGTCAAAAAACAAATGACGATTTATTATTTTCTGACCCAAAAAGAAAATGAACTCAGACAATCACTGATTGATATTTTTAATAGCGGAATGTACCCGAAAGCAATTCAGAATTATAATATTGATGCACTAAAAAGTGTTCCTCAAAACGGAATTTTGGTCACGCATGGCATGGAGGACAGTTTCGGCGCATTATTTGCTCAACGTGTTTTAAGAAAAAGAGAGGACGTGAATATAATTTGCTTAGAGTGGTTGAATTCTCCACAATGGCGAACCAATTTGATTGCACAAGGAATTAAACTTCCCAATAACGATAATATCAACATTAAGTATTTGGAAGAATTTTGTGATTTAAACAAAGACAAAAGGGTATCACTTGCATTGACAATCCCAAAAGAATATTTTTTACCAGTCCTCAATAAACTGTACGTTTCTGGTTTGGTTTTAGAATACAAAGATATACCGACCGATAATTCTTTGACGAATGAAGTTTTATGGCGGACTACATTGGAAAAGAAATTATTGGAAACTAAAGATCATGATTTGGTGCTGAATTACATTCCAATGATGGCGCAATTGAGCAAATATTATGAGGGTCAAAAACAAACCTCAGAAAAAGTTAAAATGGATAGTGAAATAAAGGAAGTAGTAAAAAGTAGAGGGAAATCGTTGAAATAAAACATGCGATTATTGCGCGCGACATATAAGGACTTTTCCGATGAAAAATTAATGCACGAAATGCAACTAGGAAAGGAACAGGCTTTTCAAGAGCTATACGATAGATATGCGCAAAGTTTACATCAATATTTCTATCGGAGAATGTGGAAGGACAAGGAAAAGGCTGAAGATTTTGTTCACGATTTGTTTACTAAAATTATTAAGAATCCGGAATCATTTGATGTTAATAGAACTTTCAAAACGTGGATATTTTCAGTAGCAAACAACATGACAATAAACGAATATAAAAAACAAGCCGTTCGCTCAGTGGTTTCTACGGGAATTGAAACTGAATATCAAGCTTCGACAAATGCTTCTTCCGATAGTATTGTCCAAGATGAGATGTTTAGAGAAGCACTAGAAAAAGAGTTGATTGAACTTGATGAAAAGCACAGGGAAGTTTTTGAGTTGAGACATATTCAAGGTTTTAGTGTTAAGGAAATAGCCCAAACGCTGGGTATCAATGAAGGAACCGTAAAATCCAGAGTGTTTTACGCTGTTAAACAGCTTACGGGTAAGCTAGTGGAATTTAAAGTTTCGCTTCAAGCATAAAGAATAAGAAAATGGAAAAGGAAATTGAAAAAATAATCAAGGAGAATCAATTCTCAAATCTATCAAAAGAGGATTTGCAATCCATTGAGGAATGGGTTGGGTCTGAAGAAGAATTTGAGGTTTTGAAGCAAATATTGATGACCGCCGAGTCTTTGAATGAAAATGTTGCTCCAAGCCCGAAATTAAGGGAATCACTAACGGATGCATTCAACACGCAATATTCAGGAAAAACAGCAATTTTAACGAATAAAGGCGAAGGAAAAAAGAAAGTTGTTTGGCTTAGGTTTGCCGTTTCTGCTGCTGCAATATTTGTAGTGTTAATGTTACTTTTCCCAATATACAACAACGATCAACAGGAAATAACGGCCTCAAATACCCCTGCTGTTCCAAAAGAAAAAGCCCCGCAATTCACCGAGAAAAAGGTGAATTCCACAGAGGAACTTGAGCAAAACGAGTCAAATATTGAAGAACTCGGAGATGGAATTCGTGAATTGCCAAATCAATTAGCAACGGTGAATTCTTCTGAGAATGCCGCCAGTTCTAATCCAAGTAATTCTTTTTATGCAGATGCTGATCTTTCTTCCGTCTCCTTCTTTAATGGGCATTCAGACCGTTTGGTGGTAAATGATTTGCCAGAGGAAAGTCGTCAGGTTATTCAAGAAAATCCGGGACTGTTGGATATTCTATACACTTCCTTTTAAGCTGTTCATTTGGGTCTTTCAAACACCAAAATACCCATTCTAAAAAGATCGATATTAATTGGGAAATCAGCACGCCGTGTGAGGTTTTTCCATGCAATGAGCATACTATCACTCCATCGTATATCATCCAAAACAAAAATGCATGTTGTTTGGATACGCGGCATTAGAAAATCTATATATTCCAATAATGCAGTTCCATCATGGTGACCATCCACAAAAACGAAGTCAAACTGGTCCGTGGAACTGTTTTCAAAATAAGATAAAAACGTGGATTGGATTAAATCGATATTAGAAAGTTTAAGATTGTAAAACAGTTTACTGGCTTCCTGAGATGTGTTTTTGCAAGCCTCTATTGTTGCTATTTGCCCATCTTTGACTGCTTTAGACAAAAAAACGCTTGTAAAGCCAAGGGAAGTTCCCATTTCCAGGACATTCGAACAATCGAATTCACGAATCAAATTGTACATGATACGTTGAAAGCGTTTTGCTGAACGGCTATTTTTATAAATACTGCTTATACGCCTCTCAGCACCCATTTTTTTTGATCCTGCTCCAAAATCATCAACTGAAATTGTCCGTTTATCTTTTATAGCTAATCGCCTGTATTCGTTTAATTCAGTTTCAAATGCTAATTTTGTTTTGGATTGTGATATGCAATTTTTAATCCTATTCTCCGTTTCAGAGGAAATTCTGGAATTATTAATTGCTTTCCAACGATAATGAATATATTCGAACACTAAATTCATCTTGCAAATAAACGAAGTTTTGATAGCAAATAAGTCCAATGAGGTCGAAATACAGCGACAAAAGATAAAAAATGGTAATCCACCTCTAGAATTGGTTGGACCTTGCCGTATTGAGGAGGGAATACTCAAATTTTCACCTACTGAGATGAATGACTTGATTACTAAAGCTTTGAATAGTAGAAAGTCGATTTCTTTTTTTATTCCGGCCTCGGGTTCAGGATCAAGAATGTTTCAATTTTTGCATAATTATTTAACCAATCCAACGGAGGAAAACTCAGCTATGGTTGAGCAATTCTTCAATAGCATGGATAAATTGGCTTTTTACACTATTTTGCCTATTTCGATGCGTAAAAAATTGGAAAAGGGGGATTATGATCTGAAAGAAATCTCCGATTTTATTATCGGTGAAAATGGTCTGGGTTTGGGAATTCTTCCAAAAGGATTGATTCCTTTTCATAAAATGGGTCAATTCGCTCTTAATCCATTTCAGGATCAAATTTTACAAGGTGAAAATGTTCACCCAGAGGTAAAAATGTTTCATTTTACGATTCAGAAAGTTTTTGAGAGCAAAGTAAAGGAAAGCATTGAAAATTTACGAAAATTCACTGGACCTGGGAAACCAATTTATTTTTCGGAGCAAAATCCGGATAGCGATTCTTTAGCATTTGACGATAAATTGAATTTGGTGGAAGTGAATGGCGAAATCTTGCATAGACCTTCAGGACATGGCGCCTTGCTTGAAAATTTAAATACAATTCAGGAGGACATAATACTGATAAAAAACATTGATAATCTTCAACATTTCGATTATTCAGAAAATGCAAGCCAAAACTGGCAATTAATTATTGGTTTATTAGATGAGGTAAAGACGAAAATAGATGAGTTATTAGAGAACTTTTCAAAAGAACTTTTCATTGAATTAAATGATAAATATCAATTGTTCAATTCAAATGAAGCCGAGAAGTGGTCCAATGAAAAAATAATAAACTATTTGAACAGACCTATTCGTGTATGCGGAATGGTCCGAAATATGGGCCAAACTGGAGGAGGTCCCTATTGGGTGAATGGGCAAGGCTGCACGAGCAAACAAATTGTAGAGAAATCTCAAATAGCTTCAACCGACTCACAACAGTCACTAATGATAAAAAGCACTCATTTTAATCCTGTAATGATGGCCTTATCGACAAGAGATAAAGATGGGAATAAATATGATTTGAAAGACTTTGTGGACGATGAAAAGTACTTTATTGTTGAAAAAGATCACAAAGGGAAGAAAATTAAATATTGTGAATTACCCGGACTTTGGAATGGATCTATGGCAAACTGGAATACTTTGTTCGTTGAAATTCCGAACAAGGTATTCAGCCCAGTAAAAACAATGTTGGATTTATTGTTGCCTGCTCATCAATCAAAGCGAAATGACTATGAATGATAAAATTACATTGGTAATAGGTGCCTCTGAAAATCAAGAGCGATACTCGAATAAAGCTATTCGATCCTTACGCGCTCATGGGCACATAGTAAAGGCTTTTGGACAAAAAAAAGGAGAAGTGGAAGGTGTTCTATTCGAAACAGAAAAAATTGCTTTTGAGAATATTGATACAGTTACCCTCTATGTTGGTCCTCAAAACCAATTGGATTTGATGGATTATATAATTGATACTATAAAACCAAGACGAATTATATTTAACCCTGGGACTGAAAACTCAATCTTCATATCTAAGGCGGAAAAAGCAGGGATTTTTTGTGAAATAGCCTGTACGCTGGTTTTATTGTCTATAAATCAATACGATTAGTTACATCATTTTAGATCTCTTAATGAGATATTTGAGCAAAATTTGTTCGTAACCTTCATCAATATCGGCAGGCATAAAATCAATTCGATTTTGAATAGCCCTCAATTCAATTTCTTTAAAATATGCCTGTATTTCTAATTTGTATTTTTCCTTTATTTCGGCTGGTTGGAGGCGCATTTTCTCGCCTGTTTCCATATCGACAAATGTATAGGGTCTATTTTCCAGATTGA
>JAHEMP010000351.1 GCA_024643585.1 Crocinitomicaceae bacterium
TTTTGGGCGAGTTACAGCGTGAGCGGGAGGAAACACTAAAACGCTTGACGAAAGAAGGAATTCTGAACAACAACCAAAATCTACCTTTCCCACTTTTACCCAAACGGATTGCCATTATTTCTGCTGACACAAGCAAAGGTTTGTCGGATTTCATGAATGTATTGGAAAGCAACGAATACGGTTACCGATTTTATACGCACTTATTTCCTGCGGCTTTACAAGGTGATATTGCGCCGGATTCGATACAACGGCAACTGAAAAGAATAGAACAAGTAAAAGACTATTTCGATATTGTAGTCATTGTTCGAGGTGGCGGTGGAGAAGTAAGCATGACGTGTTATAATAATTTTGAATTGTGTAAGGCAATCGTGACTTTCCCTTTACCGATTCTCACCGGAATAGGACATAGTACAAATTTGACGGTTGCCGAAATGATAGCCTATCAAAACGGCATTACACCAACCGAATTGGCCGAAATCCTCATCCGAAGTTTCCACGATTTTGCGATCCCACTGGACGATGCGCGAAAAATTGTGGTTCGAACAGCAGAAAATGTTTTGTCAAATGCAGCGCAAAATTTAGGTCATGCGCAAAGGCTATTTTTAACTTTGGTCACCTCTCAATTTTCTAAAAATCAAGCGACTTTAAAAGAAATAGAGAAGAATATTTTCAAGTCTTTCAAGGATTGGAATGTCTTAAAAACCAAAGAAATCCAACACGAAAGCGAACGATTGGTGCGTGAAGCTCAGTTTTTACTAAAGAATTACCGCCACAAACTGGAAATACCGACTGAAAAACTTAAACCTACAGTCGATAGAAATTTACGACAACAAACTGAAAAGTTGGAAGTCACAGCAAGAAATATTGAGTTGCTGAGTCCGAAAATGGTTTTGAAACGAGGTTATTCCATTACCCGCGTCAACGGCAAAGTTGTTTCCAAAGAGAACCCTGCTAAAAAAGGCGACAAAATCAGTACCTTCACCCATGATTTCGAATTGGAAAGTGAAATTAGAGAAATGAAAAAAATAGAAAATGAGTAAAGAAATTTCCTACGATAAAGCCTTTGAAGAATTACAACAAATCGTTTCCGATATGGAGGAAGGAGAAATAGGCGTAGACGAACTTTCGGTCAAAGTAAAACGCGCTTCGGAATTAATCAAAATCTGCAAAGAGAAATTGAGTTCGACCGAAGAAGATGTCAGTAAAATATTGAAAGGGTTGAAATAAAGATTTATTTCTCTAGTAATTCCAAACCATATTCTTTGCCTTTTTCGAGAGCAGGAATTCCATCTATCAACCATTTAGGAGCAGGGGCGCCTTGCAAATAATAGTCAAAAAACTGACGCATTCGTATGCTCAAATCCATACGGTTTGCGTTTTTCATCAAGTTGTGATCGTCGCCGTTGTAGTTCAATAGCCAACAAGGTTTATCCAAGCGTTTCATTCCCATGAACATTTCTATTCCTTGGTACCACGGAACCGCGCCGTCTTCGTCGTTGTGCATGATTAAAAGAGGTGTTTTCACTTTTGGCAAATGGAAAATTGGCGAATTTTCGGTGTACAATTCTGGGGCTTCCCAAATCGTTTTTCCAATTCTACTTTGTGTTCTCTCGTATTGAAATTGGCGGTTCATTCCGCTTCCCCAACGAATTCCACCATAAGCACTGAACATATTCGAAACCGGTGCCCCAGCCATAGCGGCAGCATATCTTGTAGTCATTGTCACCATTTGAGCCGTTTGATAACCGCCCCAACTTTGCCCTTGTAACCCCATTCTTGTTGAATCAATGTTTGGATAAAGTTTCAAAGCAGCATCGGTGGATGCCATGATACAATTGTAAGCTGATTTCGCAGGATAACCAGGTTTGTAACGAATATCTGGCATTAAAACGCAATAACCAGCAGAAGCATATTCCGTTGCGAAAATAATCGAAGCCGTTGGTTTTGGTGCGTAATGCGCATGAAATCTGTCGGTGTATAATTCATAGAAATAAACGAGTAAAGGATATTTTTTGCTCGCATCAAAATCTTCCGGCTTGTACAAAAGTGCTTGCAATTTCTGTCCATCGTAACTCGTGTAATCCATAAGCTCAACAGTCGCCCAATTGTATTCGTCTTGTTGAGGATTTGTTTTACTTATTCTTTTTTCTTTCTTAAAATTACTGTCCATCAAAAACAAATCAGCATAATCTTTTATACTTGATTTCCTAAGAATAATTGTTGAGTCGTTTTCGCTGCGCTGAACGGTATTGATGGCATGAGGTGTTTGGTAAACTTTGACTAT
>JAHEMP010000352.1 GCA_024643585.1 Crocinitomicaceae bacterium
ATCCAACTTTTTTCTATTTTCAAAATATCTTAGCTGGTCTTTTTATTATCAACTCTTTAACGATACTAGTAGGTGTTTTCTTATTTTTATATTGGGTAGATTTAAAACTAAAGTCACTCTTAATTCTACCTTATTTACTTTGGCTAATTATTGCAACCTCATTAAATGCCTACATATTAATTCAAAATTGATGATAAGACATTTCATTTTACTAGGACTATTCGTTTCAATCGTATTGTCAGGTTGTACGAAACAAAAATTGAAAAAATTTGAAGGAACATACTACGATGTCGAAAATCAATGTAATCCTGAGGTAATTTTAACGAAGTGTTCCGATAAACAAATTTGCTTTGATTTTAAATTTGGATGCTACTATATCGCTAACATTAAAGCCAATCTCGATTCAAAAAACGAGCTTAAAATAGAACCTATACCGGAGATTGGCGTTATGTCACAAGGAGGGTACGAGCTTTTTGGAGGCAAAGTGCATAAGGATGATGATAAATTGACGATCGAAATTGAATATGCGGACTATTGCGATCCGAATGACCCACCTTTTATAAATTGTGTAACGCTAAGGGAAACTGTCATTTACAAATACACAAAAAAATAGTCCGTTTTTTCAATTTAAAAATGCAGTATCGAACCAAATTTAAAGCTGATGGTAAGAAATGAAAAAATCCTGAAATACCTAAGTGTTGCTCTTGGCTTATTTTTAATTGTTTCTGGTTGCCTAATCCTATTTTTACCAAATTTAGCAGGAATGCTCTACGATATTGAAGATATTGAATCCTTAAATGGACCAATGGCCTTAGGAATGGGCATTCGACAATTTACAATTGGAATTCTTGTAATAGCATTAGTCGTTTCAAACCAACTGAAGGCATTGGGATATGTTTTAATTATCAGTGCTTTCATACCATTGGGTGATTTTATAATTTTCGGCTCTTCAGTAGGCTGGATATCTTCACTCCGCCACTTAATTTCTGTACCTTTTATTGTTCTTTTGGGGATTTCGATGAATTCTACAAAAAACTGAATTGTAATTATCTGATTTTGGTGAGTTAAATCAACCCCAAGTCCAAACATTTTGGAGTTGACTTTGTCACATTTAAAATAATGACAATGAGTTAATTCCCAATTATCATTTATCTTTAAGGAAACTACAAGTACGAACTACAGAAAAGAGCAAATGATTGGACTTAAGAAAATCATGAACGTTTCTCAAACCAGAGAGGCTGATAAACATTCGATCGATACAAAATATAAATCCTCTTGGGCTTTAATGGAAAATGCCGCAAATTCATTTGTAAATGAAATTGCAAAGGATGAAATCAAAAATTCAAAAATTGTTGTTGTTTGTGGAACAGGAAACAACGGCGGGGATGGTCTAGCTATTTCCAGATTATTAGTCGAGAAAGGTTTTGACGTTGATCCAATCTTATTTAAATTCAAGGAAACGTTGTCAGAAGATTGTTCTCGAAATTTTAAAAAATTGGTGAATGTTAAAATTATTGGACCAGACGACCAACTCCCTGATTACAAAAATTATGACCTAATAATAGACGCCTTAATCGGGACAGGGATGAACAATTCAGCCCAAGGATTTTTGGCAAGGGTAATTGAATCTATTAATCATGCAAAAAAAATGGTTTATTCTGTTGATATTCCGTCTGGGTTGGTTTGTGATAGTATTTCAGAATCAAATTATGTTGTTTATGCTGATTTGGCCATAAGTTTCCAAAGACCAAAACTTTGCTTTTTACTTCCAGAAAATGGAAGGTTTATTAGACAATGGAAATACATTGATATTGGTTTAAGTGAAGAATACATTCAAAATATTCCCACCAACACGTATCTTTTAGACAAAGATATAGCAAAGCATGTGCGCACCCGAAACCGGTTTTCGCACAAAGGAACGTATGGTCATGCCCTCATTATTGCAGGATCATATGGTAAGATGGGTGCAGCAGTTTTATGCACGAAAGCCTGCTTAAGAAGTGGGGTCGGATTGGTGACAGCCTATATTCCTAAAAGTGGCTATGAAATATTGCAAATTTCAGCTCCTGAATCCATGTGTCAAACGGACGAGGATAGCTATGTTTTGTCTCAAACTACTGACATTTCACATTATGATGCTGTAGGTATTGGTCCTGGAATTGGAACAGAGAGTATTACGACTAGTTTTTTAAAAAACACTTTGAAAAACGGCAAACAGAATATGGTGCTGGACGCGGACGCACTTAACCTTATTTCGAATAAAAAAGAACTGTTAAGATATC
>JAHEMP010000353.1 GCA_024643585.1 Crocinitomicaceae bacterium
ATGTTCTCCATTTGAATTTGAGTATATACCCCTGCCAATCCCATCATTTGAATTTGTTTTGCTCCGGAAACGGCATCGGAGATACTCACGTCCACAGAGGCATTTGTTTCAAATGATTCTGAAAGATTACAACAAGCAGCTTTTTTGAGTTCATCTGATGAAATTTCTTCAACCAGAAGGCTTCTCAATTTGGATACACTTTTTGTTCCTTTGCGAAAGGAAACTACAACTTCTGGCAACAATTGCACAGAATAGAGGATGATTTGAAAGTTAGAAAAACGATCATCTTTGGAAAGAATTAGAGTGTCTGGGTAATAACCCATGGCCCGAATAATCATTGTATCGGGTAAATTTTTCGGTAATTCAAACTCAAATTTTCCGTCTTCGTCCGTAATTAGCTTGATATCACTTTGAAGAAGTATGATTCGAGCGCCGTATATTTTACTTTTTTGCAAAGTGTCACTTCCGTATACAACGCCACGGACTTGTGAAAAACTTAATAAAGGGGAAAGTATAAAACTTAGATAAAGTAAATGTTTCATTTAATATAAAATTATAGGTGATTAATCTGTTTGGGATTAAACCTATACTTCTATATTAAAAATACTTGATGATGAATAATTATATCCTTGCCACTTAGAATCGGTGGTGGATTTGCAAAAAGGGCCTTTGTGATTTTTGCGGTAAGGGGTTTGAAGGAAATGCAGTTGTAAACAGGCGAAGGAATGGCGAAAGCGACAAAAGCGAAATTAGTCACTTGTTGAAAGTAATCTAAATCGATTTTCATAAATTGCATTTCATCCGAACAGCAATCTCTTTCCGCAGTTGTTATTTCTTTGTGCTGACAGCAGGAAGGCTTTTGAATCTCTTGCTTTTCACAGTGATGATCTTGTTGTATGAAATAACTTTGTTCGACCCCATCTTTTGAGCAAAAGTGAGAATATATACCAACACCGACACTACCGACAAAAACAAAGAATGTCAGAGCTATTATAAATGTATGTCGAATGAAATTCACATTGCAAAATTAAGGCTTATTAACGAAATGAAAAACTATTCTTCGGTGCATTCTTGGAACTTTAACGTAAATTTGTATCTCAAAATTGAAATAAATGAAAGTTCCAGTTACGGTTTACGCCGAAATGACACCCAACCCAAGAACAATGAAATTTGTCGCTAACAAGTATTTATTGGTGCCAGGCGATTCGGTTGAATTTACCTCTTTAGGGGAGGCAAAGGGATTTTCACCTATGGCGGAAACTTTGTTCAATTTTCCATTTGTAAAGGGAGTTTTTATCGCGGCTAATTTTGTAACAATTACAATTTCAGATGATCTTTCTTGGGATTTCGTCCAAATGGAATTAAGAGAATTTTTAAAAGATTGGTTACAAGACGGCAAAGATGTTTTGATACAAATGCCGCAACCAAAACCTGTAGAAACCAAAAATACAGAAGAAGGTAAAGTTTATGCACCTTCAGAGTATGATGACGCTATCAAAGATTTATTGGATGAATTTGTTCGTCCTGCCGTGGAAAATGACGGTGGAGCAATTGAATTCCGAAGTTTTGAGGAAGGAACTGTTACGGTTTTGTTAAAAGGTGCTTGTTCTGGGTGTCCGTCATCAACAGCTACGCTTAAAGGTGGAATCGAAACTCTTTTGAAATCTCATTTACCGGAGGTGAAAGAAGTGGTTGCGGAGGAAGCGTAATTAGCAATAAGCTGAAAATATTTCAATAGTTTGAAGAAGGTTGGCCTCTATAGCCAACGAAACATTTCATTGTACATTCTTTTACCCCACTCAGAATTCCCCATTTCTTTTTCAAATTTGTCCTTTAATTGCGCTGGAGTATACACTTCTTTTTTCTTGGTATTCACCTCAAAATTTTCAGACTGAGGTTTCATGAATTCAACACTTTTGGCGAAGTAAATTATTCCTCCATCTTCCGTTGCAAGTCCTAAAATTGCCCCAGGAAGCCCATAAAAACCTTCAGGGCCCACTGAGGGAACTATATCGGTTGTATACCAAGCATAAAGTCTCGTAGAGTCATTTTTTTGATAAACAGCTTTCGTACATCGATACTTGTCTATTGTTCTTTTACTATCCGTGATTTGCCATTTTCTGATTTGGATAGAATCTTTCACGATGATTTGCTGACCTGCGACATCAAGCACAAACAAATTGTCTTTCTGATTAAAGTTTTGGAGTACGGTGCTTTTGCTTGTCGCCCAGCTTAATCTGTCGGCTTCGTCACTTTCGATGGGTTTAAAAATGGA
>JAHEMP010000090.1 GCA_024643585.1 Crocinitomicaceae bacterium
TTAAAATCCCAGACCATTTTGATTATTTGAAAATGGAAAGCATGAGTTACGAGTCGAGGGAAAAGCTGACTAAAATTAAACCAGCTACCATTGGTCAGGCCAGCAGAATTAGCGGAGTATCGCCTTCTGATATTTCGGTAATATTAATTCATTTGGGTAGATAGTTCCACGTGAAACTAAGTTTCGTTTCGTTTTTTGCCCTTTTAAGCGGATCTAAGGATGTTTTTGTGGATCAGAGAACGATTTTATAAGGCCCTTGAGAATTGTGCCACTCAGCGAGACGTATATTTTGTTAAACGAGCAGTTTAATAAAAACGAGTTAAAGTCTTTTGAAACAATGGATTATCTTTCTTTTTAGTGTGCCGATTCTACCCAATCACCATTTTGCCGAATTAATTCCACCAACGCTTCCACAGCTTCGGATTCAGGAATGTTTTTTGCAACGACGGTTTTCTCTTTGTACAAATTGATTTTGCCAGGTCCAGTTCCAACGTACCCATAATCGGCGTCAGCCATTTCGCCAGGACCGTTTACAATACATCCCATTATTCCAATTTTTAAACCTTTGAGGTGAGACGTTCGTTTTCGGATTTTTGCTGTAGTTTCTTGTAAATCAAATAGTGTTCTTCCGCAAGATGGGCATGAAATGTATTCTGTTTTAGAGATTCTTGTGCGAGTGGCTTGTAAAATACCGAACGAAGTGGCGTTAATAGTTTTAACAGGAAGATTGGAATTGAGCCATATCCCATCACCGAACCCATCAATTAATATGCTGCCTGCATCACTTGCACTATACAATTGAAATGTTTCTTCGTCTAAATCTGTGTAAGAATAACGGAGAATAATTGGATTTTTAATCTTGCGTTCCGCAAGTTCATTTATAATTTTGCGAAAAACTTGAGTTTTATTGCTATATTTAGTTGACAGAACAAATATTGCATTTGGATGGTTTTTCAAATCATCTGTAACCACGAATTCTGTTTCTGGGGAGTAAAAGTATAAGCTTTCAATGTCTAATAATTCAGTGCTGAGTGGATAATATCCGGACTTCTTTTCGAATTTTGTTTTCCACACCTCATGGTCGACCACTATGCCTAGAGTTCCGGGAACTTCAAAGTTGAGCTCGTTTGATCCGATATAAACATAGTCGGCAGCTTGATCCATTAAATTCCATTTGTCAAGTGTTACAGAGTAAGTGTAACCAAATCCAAAGAAATTGGCAGGTGTGATTTCATGTTTATCACTAAGATCCGCGAAAACGACGGGCACGTGAGCCCCACCGATGTTGTGGTGTTCAGATCCATGATGTTTTTCATAGAAATAGGGCGAGTAGGTTAAAGGATTGGAATAGTTTAGCTCTGCAATATTGGTTTGATTGTTAAATTTCTCGGCTAATTTTCGTGCTACGGGTATTTCAAATTCTGGTTCTTCGGTTAATGAAACCCGTATTGTGTCTCCTAAGCCATCTTCTAATAAAGCACCAATACCAACAGCAGATTTTATTCTACCGTCTTCACCATCACCGGCCTCGGTTACCCCTAAATGCAAAGGATAGCAACGACCATTTTTTAGCATAGTAGCGGCAAGTAATCTATACGCTTGTACCATTACTACCGTGTTGCTCGCTTTCATAGAAATGACCAAATTGTAATAGTTATGCTTTTCACAGATACGGATAAATTCCATGGCAGATTCTACCATTCCTAGAGGTGTGTCGCCATATCTTGATAAAATTCGATCGGAAAGGGACCCATGGTTTGTTCCTATCCGCATGGCAGTGTTTTTCTCTTTGCACAATAAAACCAGAGGAGTGAATTTTTCTTCTATCCTTAGTAGTTCACTTTTATAAGTATCCTCTGTGTAGTCAATGTTTTCGAACTTCTTTTTGTCCGCATAATTTCCGGGATTAACCCTTACTTTTTCAACAATACCAGCAGCTATTTCTGCGGCATTTGGCGTAAAATGAATGTCGGCAACCAATGGGGCATTGTATCCTAGAGCCATTAAGCCATCACGGATGTTTTTGAGATTGTATGCCTCGTTTTTACTGGGTGCAGTTAAGCGCACCAACTCACATCCTGCATCAATCATACGAGCAGACTGCTCGATGGATTTCTCCGTATCCATCGTGTCAGTGGTCGTCATGGATTGCAAACGAATAGGATTGTCACCACCAATTTCGAGATTTCCGACCTGTACAATGTTTGTTTTTAAGCGTTTTCGCATGTATGGGCTATAGCAGTAAGGATTGATGCCTTGGTTTTTCATATTAAACAGCATTGATAAGCACAAAGTTATGCAAATATGTAAAGAGATTACTTACTAAGTCGAAACTTGTTTTTAACCTAGATTCAATAGTATAACAGAGAAAAGGACAATATTGTTGTTCATATAGTAAGACAATAGTAATATTAAATGTTTGTATTTGTTAAAGCGTGCATCTAATTTGGTTAGAATGGATTACCTTTGTCGCCGTATGAGTATAAAAGAAATGCATTATTCTGAAATCAAATTTTCAGAAAATCACAACGAAGAGTTTTATAAAGCCTTAAGAACCAGAGTTGTGGATTATTTTAAGGCGACAGGTAAATCAAGACATGGTAATTTTTCAATGGTTTTCAAAACGATTGTAATGTTTTCCATGTACTTTATTCCTTGGGCATTAATCGTTACGATAATTGATTCCAACATTATTGGTTACCTGGCATGGGTTGTCATGGGCTTTGGAATGGCTGGTATTGGATTGTCTGTTATGCACGATGCAAACCATGGAGCGTATTCAAAAAACGACAACGTTAATAAATGGGTCGGCTTTATTATTATGGCGATTGGTGGTAGTGGCATGAATTGGAGAATTCAGCACAACATTTTACATCACACTTTTACCAATGTAGATGGAATTGATGAAGATATTGATCCTGGAAAAGTGATGCGGTTTTCTCCACACAAAGAAAGACTATCCGGACATAGATTTCAACATATTTATGCTTGGTTCCTTTATGGTTTGATGACAATTCTATGGTTTACAACTAAGGATTTTAAGCAATTACAACGCTATCACAAGATGGATTTGTTGAAAACGCAAGGATTTAGTTATAGACGCGCCTTGATTGGTCATATTGTTACAAAAGCCCTTTACATTGGGTTAACACTTGGTTTGCCTTTGTTTTTGTCAGGAATGTCGGCTTGGGTTGTCTTTGCTGGGTTTTTTACTATGCATTTTATCTGTGGGTTTTGGTTGGGTATCATTTTTCAACCAGCACATGTTGTTCCTTCAAGCAACTTTCCATTACCGAACGATTCTGGAAACATCGAGGCAGATTGGGCTGTTAGTCAATTGTATAACACAGCCAATTTTGCTCCAGGAGCGCGCTTGTTTTCATGGTATGTTGGCGGATTGAATTACCAGGTTGAACATCATTTGTTTCCAAATATTTGTCACGTTCATTACAAAAACATTGCGAAAATAGTGCGTGAAACAGCAACTGAATTCAATTTGCCCTACAATAGCTTTAAAACCTTTGGTCAAGCTTTGAAGGAGCATGGTATAATGTTATACAACTTAGGGCATTACGACAATGCTCCTGGTTTGCACTAAAATGAATTTAGAAGAATTTAGAGAATATTGTTTGCAAAAGGCAGGTGTTACAGAACATCTGCCTTTTGACATTAAAACCCTTGTGTTTAAGGTGTGCGGAAAGATGTTTGCATTAACGGATCTAGAAACATTTGGAAGTATAAATTTGAAATGTGATCCGGAAAAAGCAATACTGTTAAGGGAGTCTTACTCTGAGATTATTCCTGGATACCATATGAGCAAAACTCACTGGAACACCGTTTCAGTGGAAGGTTCATTAAACGATTCCTTTATCTATGATTTAATTGATGATTCATATAATTTGGTTTTCGAAAGCTTAACGCGAAAACAAAAGCAAAACTATGAGGATAGATAAATATGTCTGGTGTGTGCGTTTGGCGAAAACGAGATCGTTAGCCTCAGAGTGGGTGGCTAAGGGCAAAGTTAAGCTCAACATGGAGAATGTCAAACCTTCAAAAGATGTGAAAATAGGTGATACGCTCCAAATCTCTAAAAACACGGCTACGTTTTCCTATAAAATTATTGGAATGACGGATAGACGATTGGGCGCCCCGTTAGTAAAGGAATGCATAATTGATACAACCCCTGTTGAGGAAGTAGAAAGGTTTAAAGTTTATCAAGCGGCCCAATCTTCGTATCGACAATACGGGGAAGGAAAACCATCTAAAAAAGACCGTAGGAACCTTGATGATTTTCTTGAAAATTGGGAGTGATAAGTTTTATCCCTCTTCAGAAGTGCTGGCATCAGGTGCATTTTTTCCAACACTTGCAATTCCGTTTTCCATCGCGGCTTTGGTCGTATACATTTCGCTAGTACCTATTATTTGACCATTCGAAGCCTTTAGGTTAAAGTAGAATTGCCCATCTTTTGCTTCATTTCTTTCGAAATTCTTGTCGTCTACTCCATTTTTTTGCACAGAAAGTATACCGTTTTCGCATGCACTTTTTGTGGAATAGCCCTGACTTGCAAGTATAACTTGTCCGTTAGAGGCTTTTAAGTTAAAATAGAACTTGTTATTTTTTGCTTGTTTGATTGTAAATTTTCCCATGATTATTACAGTTGTCCACTAAGATAATGAAATAATTTTATAATATAAAAGTCACATTATGAGTTGATTATAAAAAAGAGAATAAATATTTGTAACTTTTTTAGAGGTAGGAAGTCTTACATTAAATAAAACGAGAAAACATGAAAAATCTATTCTTTATAAGCGCAATTATCTTGTCAACAGTAAGTTTTGCACAAGAAGAACCAAAGACTCCAGAAGTCCCTGTAGTACCAGAACCAAAAAAATCTACCGATACAACACGTATAAATCTTAAAAACATGCAAGTGATTGTAGTTTCTAAAGATGATGGACAGGTTGAAATTGAGATAGACACAATAGATGCAGCTCCAATAAAACCAAAAGGAAATGTTAAGGGACATTGGGCAGGCTTGGATTTTGGATTTAATGTGCTGACAGATGGAAGTGGTTCAACAAGGTTTCCAAACTATAAATATTGGCAGAATGATCCTGTAAATTCTACGTATTTTAATTTAAATATTGGCGAAAAGAAATTTAAATTAGTTCAAGAATATGTGGGTTTAACGACTGGTGTTGGGTTCAATTGGAACCAAGTAGCGTTTACCAACAACTACATATTAATGGACTCTATTGACACGATAGTGGGTGTGATTTCGCCGCAATATTATTCGAAAAACGAATTGCGTGCTACGTACTTACAGGTGCCTTTGTTGTTAGAGTTTAACACCAATAGGGATAACGAAAAAGGACTATATGTTGCTGTTGGTGTAATCGGTGGCGTTAAATTATCCTCTAAAGTAAAACGAGAAGGTAAAATTGAAGGCGATAAATTCAAGGAAAAAATCAAAGGAACGTATGCTTTAAATCCATTTAAATGTGATTTAACTGCTCGATTTGGATACGGATACTTTGGAGCGTTTGTTAATTATAGTCTTATGCCGCTTTTTGATACCGAGAAAACGACTGAAGTTTACCCACTGTCCTTCGGTGTTAGTTTGAATTTTTAATGGGTTTAGAATGATTAAAAAGCGCAACTTTTCTGAGTTGCGCTTTTTTATTGCCCTTTACATTCGTTTGCATTCATAAGTCTTTCGAATATTTCCTAAACTAAGGGAGATGATAGAATGAAAGCACAACAAATCAATTGGAAGATGGGGAATGAAATTCTAGAGCACAAAAAAAGGAGACACTTACATGTCTCCTTCTCTTTGAACAAATGTTCTACTATTTTTTAACGATGTTTACTTTCGTAGACGTACCGTTTTCAGTTGTAATGTTAACAATGTACATTCCTGTTTCAAAGTTTCCAATGTTCATTTGAGTTGAACCGTTGTTCAAAGCTACAGTTGAATTTGAAACTATTTTACCAGTCATATCTGTAATAACAATGTTTACATTTCCTTCAGCGTTCAAACGAATGTTCAATTTGTCATCTGTTGGATTAGGGTAAGCATTTGCAATTAATTTGTCAATTTTCTCAACACTAACTTCTGATGCGTTGAATACTTTCATACCCAATGAGAAAATAGTCTCAGGTCCAAATGCTACTTGGTTGAATGAATTATCAACTTCACTTACCATAATTGGCAACAAGTAGTTGCTTTGATTGAATGTGTAATCAACCGCTGCATCAACACCCATAAATGTACTATCAGATAATACTTGAGCACAAACTAGATATTTATCATTGTTATTGAACAAAACTGGAGCATCAAACTCAGCATAAACGATAGAGTCTTGGTAATCTCCAGGGTATGTATAAGATCCTGTAGCAACATAAGAAATTTGTGCAAAAGAACCAGCTGATGCTAATTGATCCAATGGATCATCCCATTTGATAACAGAAATCAAAATTTCGTCACCTGTTACTGTAGGATTCAAAACACGGTTGTTACTTGTAGAGAAATAAACTCCTCTTGCACCTACGCGGCTACCGTTAGGGTCTTGGAAGAAGTTACATGCAGAATAAGACTGCGTGTAAGTAGATGAGCGAGTTCCTGATGTTGTATTCGGTCTGTTATTTGAAGGATCAACAGAAGCATACGTGAAAACTTCGTCGTTAATAACGAATTTAGATTCAACTACGTTGTCTTCAATTGCTTCGTCGGCAGCAGCAGCAGAAACTGTGTATGTCAACGTGTATTCACCTACAGGATACGTGCTTAAACTGAATTGTGGGATAGTATTAGTACCACCTGTATTAATATCCAAACTATCGTTAGCAGGAACAGTCAAACCAGTTACTGTTTCGTCATAAACTGTAGCAGCAGATCCGTTTGTAACTTTTACATTCAAAGTAACATTTGTTTGTGGTTGAGACCCCCAGTTGTATACTCTAGTTCCGATATCAAAATTGAATTCAGTTCCGTTTTGTGCCAATTGAGAAAGTACACCTTGGCTTTTAGAAATCAATGTTGTTGGTTTATCCAATGTTAAATCGTTAGCCAACAAACCAACTTTGTTCCCTAAAAATGCTCTTACTGTAGAAGTCAACATTGTAGAAGTGATGTCTTGACCTGGACCACTACCAATCATTACAACTGGAATTGTTACAGTTGGATCAGATCCACCCATTGGGATTGGCTCTGGATCTCTGTTGATGATAATGATGGCAACCGCACCTGCAGCTTGTGCATTCAAAGCTTTGGACACGAAAGTACAAGTACCTCTATACACTACAGCAATTTTCCCTGCTACCTGAGCTGGATTAATGAATGTTGCACATCCTTCTTGGCTTAAAGGGTGAACGATTGTAGTTGTACTGTTTCCTGGAGTTCCGTCTTCACCAATTGCAAGTGTATCTTGCACAAATGTTCCTGGAACAGTGAAATCTGGAGTCCCTCCCCAGTTGTCAACCCAAGTAAATGGTTTGTTTCCGAGAATGGAGGCAGGCTCCAAAACTCTACAAATGATTTGCGACTGAGCGCTAATAACAAAAGCCGAAATGGCAATTGCACTAAGTAAAATTCTTTTCATAGCTAATATTTTTTAAGGGTAAATTTAACAATTATTTAAATAGTCATCAATTTTTAAACGAAATTATATTAAAAAACGTTGGTTTAAAACTAAAAAATCTGCATATGTAGTATGCAGATTTTAATAATATGTTAATTGAGTTTTACTTTGTTACAGCAGCCTTCAAGTATTCTCTGTTCATACGAGCAATGTTTTCTAAGGATATCCCTTTGGGACACTCTACTTCGCAAGCTCCTGTGTTTGTGCAATTTCCGAAACCTTCTTCATCCATTGTACGAACCATGTTCAAAACACGATCCTTCGCTTCAACTTGGCCTTGAGGTAATAATGCCAACTGAGAAACTTTTGCTGAAACAAACAACATGGCAGAAGCATTTTTACAAGTAGCAACACAAGCTCCACATCCTATACACGTAGCCGCTTCGAATGCATCATCCGCATTATCTTTCGGGATTGGAATAGCATTTGCATCAACTGTATTACCAGAGGTGTTAACAGAGACAAATCCTCCTGCAGACATAATTCTGTCAAATGCACTTCTATCAACAACTAAATCTTTTATTACCGGAAAAGCTTTTGCTCTCCAAGGTTCAATAGTAATAGTTTCGCCATCATTAAATTTACGCATGTGCAATTGACATGTGGTTACGCCTCTG
>JAHEMP010000003.1 GCA_024643585.1 Crocinitomicaceae bacterium
TACACCCGAAACGGCGGACAAGGTGGGTGGACCGCTGATGACGGAACGCTAGTGAAAGATGTGCTTACGGTTCAATTTTATCCCTTGAATTTTAAAATTGCCAATCATATTACCATTCGCGCAGGCGTAGAGTGGAATGCAATGCTCCGTTATCAATTGTCTGGACAACGATACGGTTGGCAGGCACAATCCAGTCCAACACCTACCAATCCCTATTTTTCATCTGATTTGAATGAAATTAGTGGGTTGGTGAAAACAAACAACTTTGGATTCAATTTCTCGTTCGGGTATGAATTCAAAATAAAGAAATTGATTTTTGAACCAAGTTATAATTTCTTTTTGGGAACATCAAGGGAGTTTGATCGACTACAAGCTGAAACCAAGTCTATGCGTCACTCCATTTCTATTAGTGTGGGACTCGGATTGAAGTGATTTTTAAGATTTTGTTCTTACCTTTCCCACCATGGTTGATGTATCGAAGGCCGAGGGTCAAATACAATGTGTCAAAAGTTTTGAGGACCTTTTACTATCGCCTTTTCAAGGAATTGTCAATGCTCTTTGCTTGGCAAGAGACCTGGAAGGCGATTTTGCAGAGATTGTAAACAAATTTGAATTAGAGGGAAACATCATGGAATTGGATGAAGAGGATCTACAAGCCTTAGAACTCAGTCCGAATGGTCAATTGGCGCGAGAAATCATTTTGGCGGATATGAAACAATTGAGAGAGGCGAATGCTTCACCTATCCTCAACATCATAGCACAATATGACAGAGATGAGGAGCACCCATTTTTCCCGACTGATGTTTATTCTTTCCATGTCGATCGCTCACCGATACCCAGTTTTACTTATTTGTGCACTTATTATGGAGCGGCGAGTGAAATTCTAGCCAATTCAAAAGCAGAGCAAAAAATTCAAATTCCCGAAATTCGATCCGCCCTCCAGAAACTTTACGGTAATGCCGAGGCTGGATTTGAAGATTTCTTAAAAGACAATTTCTTCGATTTGCATTATCAGGCAAAGCCAAATGCTCCTGTGACCAATTTGGGACTCGGCAACATTTGGAAACTGGCCATTGACCATCCCGAGAGTCCTGTTCTTCCCTGTGTGCACAGAGCGCCAAAAGAAAAATCTGGCGAAAAACGACTGTTGTTGATTTGTTGAATTCCAAACTATTCGATAATTAAAAAGATTCCTTGGACTAGATTTCGTTATATTTGATTCACTTGAAAAGCCAAATACTGGACGAGGAAAAACTATTTACAAAAGTTCTTTATCGCATTAATAGTGGTAAATATACTAAAGGAATAATCTACATATGGATTTGCCAAGTCTCAAGTTAAATTGAAAAAGATGAAAATTTTATTATTTACAATTCTCTTAGTTAACAATTTCTTACATGGACAAGAAAATTTCAGGGATGATTACACTTTAAAAGGGACAACGGTTTTGACGGGTAGCGATAAAAATGCCCTATCTGAATATGTTCATGGTTACCGACTATCAAATATAACCAGTTCCGAATGCCAAAATGGAGGTAGATCTGAAGAAAGCAAGGAAGAAATATTGAACATTTCTAAAACAGATTCATCATACAATTTTTCCATAAACATAATAGGAAATTGTGCTCATGCCTTTCTAGGAGAAATTGAAATAATGAATGATACAATAATGAATTTGATTTCACATGGATATGGCGGAAACTCAACTTGCGCTTGTTGTTTTGGTCTTACATATACAATTTCATTCGATCAAACGGCTTCTAAGAACGTAAAGTATGTTATGATTAACAGTATTAAAAACACTATGATTGAAATAGAATGAACTTAACCTAAGAAAACCTAAACTGTATCAAAACACAGTTTAGCAGAGACCGTTAACAATTTTCAAAAACTAAGTTTCTTCCTATTCTTTTTATTGAGCCTTATAAAATTCTACCCAGATCATGAGAAACCTTCTTATGAATAGATGTTGGATGGGGTTAGAATATAATAGTTGGAGGTTAAAACAAATAATTGTCAATTTTTTGTAAATTTGAAGATAACACTAAACTCTTCTTCAATGAAACTAATTGCAGTTTCCATTTTTGTTTTTTTGACAAGCGTCTCTATAGGACAAACCGTTGTAAGGTCAAGTATTAATTGTATTGGTAGCTCAGGCGGTTCTGGCCCTCTGTTTATGCAACAAACAGCTGGTCAACCCTACGGCACTTCCACTTACTATAGTAACAAGATTGAATCACGACCTGGCTTCATACAACCTCAACAAATTTGGGTGGAACAAATGCGAAATACTTTCGATTTAAAGATAACTGTTTATCCCAATCCAGCTGCATCAGAGGTCTCCTTTAAGTTGGACCAAAATCTTGAAGACATAATTCTTACAGTCTTGGATCAACATGGAAAAATGATCTATCGGGATGAAATAGCGTCGTTACGAGATTATAAGCTGAACTGTCAAGATTGGATAAATGGATTTTATTTTATCAATATCAACGACCGAGTAGGAAACAGTTACCAATCAAAACTTATCAAACAATAAACATGAAACGAATACTAACAAAAATATTGGCCGTTGGATGCTTATTTATAGGATCATATGCAAACTCCCAATCAAGTTTAACTATAGATGCGTCGCAGAACGTCACTAATTTCTCATTCACTAATAGTAAGGGTGATAAGGTAGATGGTTACACTCCTTCCTACTCAGGAGGTTATGCAATTGGTTACCGTTACACAATGGAAAATTTGGGACTTTATATACCTGTAAAAGTTGGCATGCGTAGAGCGGGAGCAACGTATATCTATGATAACGCTAATTATAACTGGTCTCTTCAATATTTGGAAACCCGACTGGGCATTGGTTATAATTATAGTTTTGGAAAGTTCGGAACACATATTTCTGTTACAGGGTACTATGGATATATGCTAAAAGGTACCCAAACGCTGAATAATCAGGACTTCGACATTCGAAATTCAGGAGACATCAACAAGAATGATTATGGGATTTTCATTAGCCCTGGAGCAAATTTCAAGGCTAATGAATTTATTAATGTTTTTCTAGAGTTGAATTACATGCTTGGTTTAGCAAACATGGAAACTAGTGGAAATCAAGAATCAAAGAACCAGTTATACGGTGCAACTCTCGGGTTAGCGTTTACAATAAAAAAAACTAATTGATAATAAGGAACTATGAAAAAGTACATAATTGCTTGTGCGGTTATCGTGTCACTCAATATAGGTGTCAAAGCACAAAATCAAATCGCAAATCTTCAAGGAATCAATTATCAGGCAGTAGCAATTGACGATGAATCACATGAAATAGTTGGTAGCGACGTTATTGGAAAACCGCTGTATGAAAGAGAAATTGGTGTTCGTTTTACAATTACAAATGGTCCCTCTGGAGCAACCACCTATTATTCTGATGAACATACAATAACTACTGATAGATATGGGATGTTCTCACTGACAATTGGACTTGGCACATATCTTAATGGTGATTTCACTTCCTTATTAGACATTCCTTGGATCAATGGTGATCAATGGTTATTGGTTGAGGTTTCTTCCAACAATAATGGACAGTATAATGAGGTAAGTTACCAAAAGTTCATGTCTGTCCCTTTTGCTTATTATTCAGACGACATCTCCGACAATTCAATTACAACCTATAAAATTGTTGACGAGACAATACAAGCCATTGATATTGACACAGGAGCAGTTGAAACATCTGAAATTTTAAATGAAACAATCCTTGCCGAAGATATTGCAACTGGTGCCGTTGAGACTTCAGAAATTTTGAATGAAACAATCCTTGCTGAAGACATTGCAACAGGTGCAGTTGAAACATCTGAAATTTTAAATGAAACAATCCTTGCCGAAGATATCGCAACAGGTGCAGTCGAAACATCTGAAATTTTGAATGAGACAATTCTTGCAGAAGACATAGCAACAGGTGCAGTTGAGACTTCTGAAATTTTGAATGAAACAATACTTGCTGAAGATATTGCAACAGGTGCCGTTGAGACTTCTGAAATTTTGAATGAAACTATCCTTGCGGAAGACATAGCAACAGGTGCAGTTGAAACATCTGAAATTTTGAATGAAACTATCCTTGCTGAAGACATCGCAACAGGTGCCGTTGAAACATCTGAAATTTTGAATGAGACAATTCTTGCAGAAGACATAGCAACAGGTGCAGTTGAGACTTCTGAAATTTTGAATGAAACTATTCTTGCGGAAGATATTGCAACAGGTGCAGTTGAGACTTCTGAAATTTTAAATGAAACAATTCTTGCGGAAGACATTGCAACTGGTGCAGTGGCAACTGATGAGATTTTGGATGGAACGATTCAGAATCAAGATATACAAAATGGTACAATAGACTTGACTTCCAAAGTAACTGGTATTCTTCCTCCAGTGAACGGTGGAACTGGAATTAATGGCAGTGCGGCTGGACCGGGTACGGTACTAATAGGAAATGGCACTGGATACACACTTAATACATTAACTCCAGGTACTGGAATAGCAATTGCTAATACACCAGGTGGTATTGAAATCTCAACGACAATTACTGGAGGTGTTAATTCAAACATTGCTGGAAACGTAAACCCGAACAATATCACCGCAGGAAGCACTTGGATTTCACCAGCAATACCTTTACAAGGCGTAGTGTATGGAAATATCATTGTTGGTTCTATTAACACTAACCTTCAAGGGTGTCAAATGACTTGCTTTGTATCCAGTAGTAACATTATTAAGGTTGCTATTTTTAATGGTACAGGAAGTAATGTTAACCTAGGTAATGGTCTGCAACTGAGAGTTGTGGTTGTGCAGTAGAAAATTAAATTCTTCTTTTAAGTAGAAAAGTATATCTGCTCTGCCTTTAAGAGAATAAGTAATCCTAACTTCAGAGAAATAACAATTAAGGCCTGACTCAAATGCTCTGCCAGCATTAAACTTGTATTTATTGGAGTCTCAAAACTCGAATAAAAAAAGACAGCGATCATCAATGGACTTGCACAAAAGGAGCAGTCGCGCTAAATTGACGTGATTGCCTTTAATTTCCCATTTCACCAAGCCCCAAACCGTTGAAGAACAATATAGAAAAATGAAAGCAGCAATTAGAAGAAAGTATTGTTTACCAGGTCAACTAAAAATTGAGCAGATTGAAATACCAATTCCAAAGGAAAACGAAGCATTGATTAGGGTTCATGCAACAACAGTTAACCGAACAGATTGTGCGAATCTTGCAGCGAGACCATTTATAATGCGGTTTGTTCTGGGTTTATTCAATCCTAAGAAAATAATAGTGGGGACAGATTTTGCCGGAGAAATTGTATCAGTAGGCAAAAATGTTCGGTCAATTAATGTTGGTGACAGAGTATTTGGTTTTAGTGACACAGGGTCCGAATCTCAAGCTGAATACCTCACAACCCTCGAAGAAAACCTTTTTACGATACCTGAAAATATTGATTACAAACAAGCCGCTGCGAGTCTTGAGGGAGCGCATTATGCATACTCTTTTGTACAGAAAGTAAAAATCCAATCCGGACAAAGTGTTCTTATAAACGGAGCAACGGGTGGCATAGGTTCTGCATTGTTGCAATTTGTCAAGCAATACGATGTCAAAATAACCGCTACGTGCAATACGAAGAACATCGAACGAATAAAAAGTTTAGGCGCAGACGAAATTATTGATTACACCAAAGAAGACTTTACTGAAAAAGGTGGAAAGTATGATTTTGTCTTTGATACAGTTGGTAAAAGTACATTTGGCAAATGTAAAGCCATATTAAAAGACAAAGGTGTCTACATTTCGTCTGAATTAGGACCTTATTCTCAAAATGTTTTCTACCCTTTATTTAATTCAATAAAAAGTAAGAAAGTAATCTTTCCAATTCCATTTCATAAGAGAGTAACGATACCTTATATCACTAGATTCCTGGAACAAGGGAAATTTAAACTTTTGATTGATAGAGAATATCCATTAGAAGACATATCGAAAGCATACGAATACGTCATGCAAGGAGAAAAAACAGGAAACGTTTTAATTAATGTTGCAAATAACAAGAGTGCCTCAAAACCTGAGCTATAAAACAGCGAGCTTTAATATCACCCTAACTCAGCCACACTTTTAATTCTATTTCTTTCCAAAAAGGCATCGATCGTTTCGAAATGTTCAATTACTCGTTTGTCTTTGAATTCGAAAACTTTTTCGGATAGGCCTTGCAAGAAATCTCTGTCGTGGGAAACAAGAATTAGCGTTCCGCCAAAGTTTTTCAAGGCCTCTTTGAGCACGTCTTTCGACTTTAAATCCAAGTGATTCGTTGGCTCATCGAGAATTAAAAGATTAACTGGTTCGAGCAGTAGCTTCACCATAGCCAACCTTGTTTTTTCTCCACCGCTAAGCACACTGACTTTCTTGTCAATATCATCGCCATGGAACATAAATCCACCCAAAATGGATTTGATTTGCGTGCGAATTTCACCTTCTGCTACCTCGTCGACCGTTTGAAATATTGTTAAGTTAGGGTCGAGCAAAGAGGCTTGATTTTGAGCAAAGTAACCCACTTTCACGTTGTGACCCAATTGACAAGTACCATTTACGTCAATTTCGTTCAGAATGGCTTTGATCATAGTTGATTTTCCTTCTCCATTCCGTCCGACAAAGCAGACTTTTTCTCCACGAGAAATACTCATGTTCGCCTCCTTGAACACTACTTGCTCGCCATAAGACTTTGAAACATCTTTAACGGTTACAGGATAATCTCCTGCTCTTGGTGCCGGAGGAAATCTCAATTTCAATGCCGACGTATCGATTTCGTCAATTTCAATGATTTCCAATTTTTCGAGCATTCGTTCGCGAGAAGAAACCTGGTTGGTTTTAGAAAAAGTCCCTCGGAAGCGCTCTATGAATTGCATGTTGTCGGCAATAAACTTTTGTTGTTCTTGATAGGCTTTCACTTGATGCGATCGTCTGTCTTCTCTTAGTTGCAAGTAATGCGAATAATTCGCTTTGTAATCATAGATTCGCCCCATTGTCACTTCAATGGTTCTATTTGTGATATTGTCGATAAAAGCTCTATCGTGTGAGATAACCATAACAGCATTTGCCTTATTTACAAGGAAATCTTCTAGCCAAATCACGGATTCAATATCAATGTGGTTGGTCGGTTCATCCAAGAGGATGAGGTCGGGTTTTTGCAACAATATTTTTGCTAATTCTATTCGCATACGCCAACCGCCGCTGAACTCTTTGGTTTGACGGTGAAAATCTTCGGAGCGGAAACCAAGACCTTTTAATGCTTTTTCAACTTCAGCATCGTAATTTACCTCTTCCAAGGCATAATATTTTTCGCCCAAATCAGTAACTCTTTCGATGATGGACATGTATTCGTCACTTTCGTAATCGGTGCGAGTTTCCAAAGCATGATTTAATTTTTCCATTTCATCACGCATCTCGAAAACCTGCTTGAACGCTTTGGCCGCTTCTTCGAAAACCGTACAGTCGTCTTCCGTCAATAAATGTTGAGGTAAATAAGCAATTACAGCATCTTTTGGTGCACGAACATTACCGCGATTGGCTTTTTGTTCTCCAGCGATAATCTTCATCATGGTCGACTTTCCCGCGCCATTTTTACCCATTAAGGCAATTTTGTCTGTTGGATTGATGACAAAAGAAACGTCATTAAACAAGGTCGAGCCACTAAAATCTACTCCTAAATTATCTACTGAAATCATTTTTATTTGGTTTTCGAGCCGCAAAGGTAACCCTATGTAATCATCAAAAAAATAAAATGAATAGAATTACTAAAATGATCTTCCCGAATTTCATTATTTTAAAAATATATTGACAAAAGTTAATTTTAAAGAACCTAAAAATCAATATGTTAATATAATTTTTGAATCTTCTATAAATTAAATCAGAGATACATTTTTTCTAAATACATTTGCTCAAATATATGGGATGTTTCGAACAACAATGTGCGTCTAACTCTTTAAAAAATTAATGTATGACGGATTTCCTTAATCATCTCGTTTCGGAGTTTCATTTTCCTCTCCAAAACCATGTTTTAATATTTTCCTTGGTTTTATTTATTATTTTGCTTTCTCCAATTCTACTTCGCAATTTAAATATCCCAGGTATTATTGGACTCATAATATCTGGGGTAATAATTGGTCCTAATGGGTTTAATATTTTAGAAAAAACGTCGGCAATTGAATTGTTTTCAACGATTGGATTGCTTTATATTATGTTTATTGCGGGTTTGGAATTGGACTTAAATCAATTTAAGATTAACAAAAACAAAAGTTTAACCTTTGGGTTGTTAACTTTTAGTATTCCCATTTTGATTGGCTTTCCGGTATGTTATTATTTTTTAGGTTTTAGTATGACAGCGAGTATGCTAACAGCAAGTATGTTTGCTACCCATACCTTAGTCGCATATCCAATAGTCAGCAAATTAGGGATTTCTAAAAACATGGCAGTTTCAGTTGCTGTAGGAGGGACTATATTAACGGATACGGCCGTATTAATTTTATTGGCCGTTATTATTGGTAGCAACGATGGCACTTTAAATCAAGAGTTTTGGGTAAGAATGGTCGTTTCACTTTTGATTTTTTCGGGAATAATGTTTTTTCTTATTCCAAGAATCGCCAAGTGGTTTTTCAGAAAGTTAGAAAGTGAGAAGCATTCACATTATATCTTTGTTTTGTCGGTTGTTTTTTTTGCTGCATTTTTAGCTGAAGTTGCAGGATTTGAGCCAATTATTGGTGCTTTCGTAGCAGGATTATCCTTGAACAAGTTAATTCCACATTCGTCTCCATTAATGAATCGTGTTGAATTTATCGGAAATTCATTGTTTATCCCTTTTTTCTTAATCAGTGTTGGAATGTTGGTTGATATCCGTGTGATATTTGAAGGAAATAAAGCCTTAATTGTTGCAGCTGTATTGACATCAGTTGCATTGATTTCCAAATGGCTAGCCTCCTACATTACTAGAAAAATATATAATTTCAATCGATATGAAGGTCAATTGATTTTTGGATTAAGTAGTGCGCATGCAGCAGCAACTTTGGCCGTAATTTTAGTAGGATATAGGGCAGGTATTTTAGATGAAAACATTTTGAATGGGACTATTATTTTAATACTCGTAACCTGCGTAGTCGCGTCGTTTGTAGTTGAAAATGCTGGAAAAAAAATTGTGATTGAACATAGCCTGGATTCAGCTATAAATCGAAATGTAGAAGAATTTAATGAAGAAAATTTTGTCATACCTTCAACAGACATTTCAGAATTGGGTAAACTTCTGAATCTGTCCATTTTTATGAAGGAACCTAAGACGAAACAGCCTATATACATATTAACGGTAATTCCTGATGATTCTGTTTCAGAGCAAAAAATAAAGAACATTAAACCATTGTTAGAGCAGAAGTTGATTGAAGTTGATGCGCCGGATATTGATTTGAATTTCATTGTGGCGATAGACCATAATGTGGCTAGCGGAATAGTTCGAAAATCACGCGAAGTTCTGGCTGAGAACTTGATGTTATCATGGCCTAAGAAACAAGGTTTTTTGGATTTATTGATGGGTGATAGTTTTGATAAAATTCTAAATGGATTCTCAAAAACTGTTGTGTTTTCTGCAATTACAAAGAATGTTTCTTCCTTTGATAGGGTGATTGTATTTCTCCCACCTTTGGCAGAGTTTGAAATAGGATTTATACCCGTCATGAAGAAGATTCAAAATTTCACTACTGAATTAAGTTTACCTATTGAATTGTATTGTAATGCTCAAACCCAGAATGCACTGGTTGAATCTAATTTAGTGTTCTTATCCAAAACGAAATTCAAAAACCTAGAAATAGTAGAAATGGACGAAGTGAAAAATGCTGTGGAATTAAATGGAAAAAAGGATCTGTTCATTTTTGTCTCAGCTCGGAAAGGTACAACTTCGTATAATCAAACGATGGACCAATATCCGGATAAAATTGAAAAATTGTTTCCAGATAATGATAAGATATTAATTTATCCAAATCAGTTCCGGGAAGGCTTTAAACCTGAAAATGAATCAAACGAAGGCGGGGAAACTTTGATTGGAAAAAAGATCGTGGTGCAAAATATTTTTAAAAAAAAGAAAAGAGGCGGAATTAAGAGTTGAATAAAATTATCCTAAAAATAATTTTATTCTATATCTTCCCTACGAATATCTTATTGGAATTAGTGAAAAATGAAAGTACTATCCCCTGCAGAAATAAAACACGTTTTTGATCAACAGAAGAGCTATTTAGCAACAAATCAAACAAAGGATGTTTCATTTCGGTTGTTTCAACTTAAACGATTAAAAACTGTAATTTTAGAAAATCAAGTCGAAATTGAAAAAGCATTATGGAATGATTTACGAAAATCACCAGAAGAAGCTTTTTTAACAGAAATCGGCATCGTTTTGAATGATTTGAATCACCACATTAGAAATGTAAAAAAGTGGTCTAAAACGAAACGGGTGGTAACGCCTTTGTTTTTGCAACCGTCTCAAAGCAGAATGATGCACGAACCATTAGGTCTTTCCTTAATAATCTCTCCATGGAATTATCCGTTTCAACTTTTATTTCTGCCCTTATTGGGTGCTATTTCTTCTGGTTGTTGTGCTATTTTAAAGCCATCACCTGAAACACCAGCGATTGCGAAACTCATGGAGAAGATGGTTGCGGAGACTTTTGATCCCGGTTATATTGCAGTGATACAAGGTGGAAAAGAAACCAATACTTTGTTATTACAAGAACGGTTCGACTTTATTTTCTTTACTGGAAGCAGCCGGGTTGGAAAAATAATAATGAAAGCAGCGGCGGACCATTTGACACCTATGGTTTTGGAATTAGGGGGCAAAAGCCCTTGTTTAGTCGGAAAAGAAGCGAATATTGATATTGCCGCAAAACGAATCATTTGGGGCAAATTGATAAACGCTGGACAGACCTGCATAGCGCCGGATTACGTTTACGTGCATGAATCCCTAAAGGATGAACTTCTAGAAAAAATGGTCTTTCATATGAAAAAAATGTACGGTGAAGATTTTCAAAAAAGCAAGTTTTATCCTCGAATAGTAAATGAAAATGCAGTATCTCGTTTGGAAGGATTAATGACGGACGGTACTATTTATTATGGCGGACAAGTTGATAAGGCGGACCGTTTTATTTCCCCAACCATATTGGACAGCGTAAAGCAAGAGGATCCCATCATGCAGGAAGAAATATTTGGTCCGTTATTGCCGATTTTGACCTATAAAAATATAGAAGAAGCAATTGGATTTATTAACGAAAATGAGAAGCCATTGGCTTTTTATTATTTTGGAAGTAATACAAAGGCTAAAGAATTAATGAAGCAAACCATGTCCGGTGGAGTTTGTATTAACGACGCCTTATTACACATTGCAAATCATCATCTTCCTTTTGGTGGAGTGGGGAATAGTGGCCTAGCAAAATACCATGGAAAGGAGAGTTTTTTGGCTTTCAGCAATCAGCGTGGGATTGTTAGCACACCAACATGGGTAGATTTGTCTTTTAAATATGCTCCCTTCAAATGGTTTAAATTTATAAAGCGTTTGTTCTAAAAAAAAACGAGAAATGAGTGCATTAAAATCACACGATGAAAGAATAGCTGCCCTGACTTTTGCTTCAGTTTATCCACATTATATCGCTAAGGTGGAAAAGAAAGGAAGAACATTGGAAGAATTACACCTTTTAATAGAATGGCTAACTGGCTTCGACAAGGAAAAATTACGAGAATTAATAGACAAGAAAGTCACTTTTGAGGTCTTTTTTGAACTAGCCAATTTAAATTCCAATGTGCATTTGATAAAGGGCATGATTTGCGGATACCGCATTGAGGAGATTGAAAATCCATTAACCCAAAAAGTTCGTTACCTCGACAAATTGGTCGATGAATTGGCGAAAGGTAGGAAGATGGATAAGATTTTGAGAGCTTGAAAAACACTTAATGGTAAAAAAAAATGTTTTTAAATTTACCTTCAAGGTTATGAAAAACGTCGCACTAACATTATGGGTAGTTCTAGCTATGCATTTCGCCTTTTCCCAAAATGATACGCTGAATCAATTAAACGCTGAAAATGAAAAAATTGGATGGTGGATTACCTACCTCGATAAAGAGTTAGCAAAAACGAATGATACAAGTGAAGTTAAATACTATAGATATTCCTACTTCCTAGGCAAGTTTGATTATTACAACATGGGGAAAATTGGATCCAAGAAACATCCTGTAATTGCCATTGTAGAGAATGAATCATATGGTCAAATCCCACCATTAGATGGCGAATACAGAGCAAATTTCGGCAATGGACAACCCCATATTATCCTTAAAGCGGACAACGGGAGATTCACAGAATATCTTGAATACCACAAAAACGGAAACCTTAAAACACGCTATGACTATACCAAATCTTGTGGCAAATCGCCTTTCGAGTATTGTATTTATCAGTACAAAAAGAATGGAGAGTTGAAGATGGAAGGAAGGCTAAGGTCACCAGGGGAATAGATCATTGGTATTTGGGTTAATTATGATTTCTACTCTTTTAAATTTCTCTAATAAATAACTGTTGCACATAAAAAATAAATCCCTATCTTTGCACCGTCAAAATCCTAAGGTAGGATGGCGGCTACATAAAAATCATTTAAATAATATTTGCATGTATTTAGCAGCAGAAAAGAAAAAAGAGATTTTCGCGAAACACGGAGGAGCGGAAACAAACACGGGGTCAACTGAAGGACAAATTGCTTTGTTTACTTACAGAATCTCTCACCTAACAGAGCATTTGAAGAAAAACCGTAAAGATTACGGAACGCAAAGAGCGCTTCAATTGTTAGTAGGTAAAAGAAGAAGTTTTTTGGATTATTTAAAGAAAAAAGACATCGAAAGATACCGTGCTATTGTTAAAGAATTAGGCTTACGTCGTTAATCTTGACATAAAATATTCAAAAGGGGGCATTCGAAAACAATTCGACTGCCCTTTTTTTTGAAAAAAATCCAACCGCGCCCTTCGACTGCGCTCTGGGTGCTGTTTTTAAATAAAAGGTTTCCTTGCCGCTGACTAAGCGCCTGCCTGTCGACTAGACAGGGAGTCGAAGGCAAGGCGATCCAACAAATTAGTAAATTATATATATGAACATAGGAATAAAAAAGTCCATCATTACTGGAGGGAAAGAAATTTCCATCGAGACTGGAAAGCTTGCTAAGCAATCTGACGGTGCAGTGGTGTTACGAATGGGCGACACAATGTTGCTAGCGACGGTAGTTGCAGCACAAGAAGCAAAAGAAGGAGTTGATTTCCTTCCATTAACTGTTGATTACCGTGAAAAGTATGCAGCAGCAGGAAGAATCCCAGGAGGATTTTTCAGAAGAGAAGCACGTCCGTCGGAAGGAGAAATCTTGATGATGAGAATCGTGGATCGCGCAATGCGTCCATTGTTTCCAGACGATTATCATGCGGAAGTTCAATTGATGGTTCAATTGTTATCGTATGATGGTGTAAATCATCCAGATGCATTGATCGGTTTTGCCGCTTCAAGCGCAGTAGCTGTTTCAGATATCCCTTTCAACGGGCCGATGTCAGAAGTGAAAGTTGGTCGAGTAGATGGAAAATTGATCTTGAACCCAACGGTTGAAGAATTGAAAAACTCAGACCTAGATATCATCGTTGCAGGAACGGCAAAGGATGTGAACATGGTAGAAGGTGAAATGAAAGAAATTTCAGAAGAAGAGATGGTGGAAGTCATCAAATTCGCTCACGAAGCTATTATTGAACAATGTAAATTCCAAGAGGAATTGGCGAAGGAAATTCCTGCTGCTTTCCCAAAAAGAGAATACAATCACGAAACACATGACTTAGAGCTTAAAGCTAAAGTTATGACGGAGTGTTTTGATAAATGCAAAGCTGTTGCTAGACAAGGAAACGCTAACAAAGCGTTGCGTTCTGAGTTGTTTGGAGCAGTAAAAGAAGAGTTCTCTGCACAATTTTCTGAAGAAGAGTTGGCAGCGAAAAAGGGATTCATCTCTATTTACTTCAAAGAAGCAATGAAAAAAGCGGTTCGTGATGTAATGTTGAACGAGCAAGTTCGTTTGGACGGACGTAAGTTTGACGAAATTCGTCCAATCTGGTCTGAAGTTGATTATTTACCAATGGTTCACGGTTCCGCTGTGTTCACAAGAGGTGAAACTCAAGCGCTGATGACTTTGACTTTGGGTGGAAAAATGGATGAGCAAATGATAGACGATGTAACCCACAAAGGTTATGAGAAATTCATGTTGCACTACAACTTCCCTCCATTCTCAACTGGTGAGGCACGTCCTTTGAGAGGAACTTCTCGTCGTGAGATTGGTCATGGAAACTTGGCAATGAGAGCATTAAAAGGAATGCTTCCTGACGACAATGCCTACACAGTTCGTTTGGTTTCTGAGATTTTAGAATCAAATGGTTCATCATCAATGGCAACTGTTTGTTCTGGAACAATGGCCTTAATGGACGGTGGTGTCCAAATCAAAGCGCCAGTTTCTGGTATCGCTATGGGATTGGTAACTGAAGGTGGAAAATTTGCTGTATTGTCTGATATCTTAGGTGATGAAGATCACTTGGGTGATATGGACTTTAAAGTTTGTGGTACTGCAAAAGGAATCACGGCTTGTCAAATGGATATCAAAGTTGATGGTTTGTCCTACGAGGTTTTGACGCAAGCGTTGATGCAAGCGAAAGAAGGTCGTATGCACATTCTTGGTGAAATGATGAAAACGATTTCTGAGCCAAACAAACAATTGAAACCGCAAACACCGCGTATCGAAGCATTCAATGTGCCTAATGACATGATTGGTGCCATTATCGGACCTGGAGGAAAAATCATCCAAGGAATTCAAAAAGATACAAATACAACAGTTACTATCGAAGAATTACCGACAGGTGAAGGACGAGTACAGATTATGTCGAACAATGCGGACGATATGAATGCAGCTGTCAAAATCGTTAGAGGAATCGCTTTCCCTCCAGTAGTGGAAGAAGGTGCTGAATACGAAGGGAAAATCAAATCGATTCAAGCATATGGTTGTTTCGTTGAGATTTTACCAGGAGTTGACGGTTTGATCCATATCTCTGAATTCTCATGGGAGCGTGTTGACAAAATGGAAGACGTTTGTAAAGAAGGTGACATTGTCAAGTTCAAGGTCGTTTCTCGTGATGAGAAAACGAAAAAATGGAAACTTTCTCGTAGAGTTTTACTTCCAAAACCAGAAAAGAAAGAAGCAGAAGCATAAGCTGAACTTCTACAAAAATAGGAACGCTCCGCCGAAAGGTGGGGCGTTTTTTTTTGCTACAAACATACTTTGTAAAAAATATACATAAGAAAATTAGGTATATAAAAAATATTGTATATATTTGTATCATGTATGCATCAGAATTAATCAAAGGAACGCTCAAAACAATTGTCTTAAAGTTATTGACAGACAATGAGCGCATGTATGGGTATGAGATTACTCAGAAGGTAAAAGAATCAACCAGCGGGAAGATTCAATTAACAGAGGGAGCTCTTTATCCAACTTTACATGCCATGGAGAAGCAGGGGATTTTGTCCACTGAAGTTGAAAATGTGGGTAACCGAATACGCAAGTATTACAAAGTGACGCCTACGGGAAAGAAGTTGGCCGATGATAAGGTAAACGAGTTTTCGGCTTTCATGGAGACAATGATGATTTTGTTGGATATACAACCTAAATTAAGTTGATTGTGAATGTCTTAAAAGACGAACAAGTACAGTTTATTCTCAATGATATTAGACGTAATGGAATTGAGTTGGAGGACCTGCAGTTAAGCCTCTTGGACCATATTTGTTGTGTAATTGAAGACGAATGGTCAACAAATGTTTCTTTTGAAGAGAAGTATAAAGAGATACTTCCTAGATTTTTCAAAAAAAATCTGAGCGAAATTCAAGAAGAAACAGAGTTGTTATTAACATTTAAAAATTATTATGCGATGAAAAAATTAATGATAACAAGCGGTGCAATTTCCGCTTTCGGGTTTTTTATAGGTGCATTTTTCAAAGTTATGCATTGGCCAGGAGCATCCGTTTTAATGGTGCTTGCCGTAACTGTTTTTAGTTTTATTTTCCTGCCAATTTTATTCACGATACGATCTCGCGAAGTAAAGTTAGTCCGCGAGAAATGGACGCTTGGAATTGGAACTGTTGTGGGTATTTTATTTTCGCTTTCTTGTTTGTTTAAGGTTATGCATTGGCCTGGAGCTAACATCATGGGTGTAAGTGCGTTGGCTGGTTTAGTTTTTGTCTTTCTTCCTATTCATTTTTTTGGTGGAATTAAAAATCCAGAAACAAAAACAAGTACGATTGTCTCTTCTGTTATTTTACTAGCAATCAGTGGTTTGTTGTTTTTAATGGTGAACCTTAGGGGCAGTCAATGGTCGGATAATGCTTTATTCCTGGCCATAAACAATTCTGAACAAAGCAATCAGGTTTTAGCGGATATTAGCAGTGATTATATACGAAAAAGTGAGGATGCGAAGATGCAGGAAGTTGGAGTGAAAACGAGTGAGGTTTTGCTCAAAATTCAAACCTTTAGAACGTATGTGATGAAGGATATGGATTTTAATAACGCAGAGAAAACCACAGATGAAATAGCTGTGAAAAAAGAAGGCAAAACATTTGTTTCCTTTATGTATTTGCTTTTTGACAACCAGCATTTGCCTACTTCCGAATTGACAAATTTTAAAAAGGATTTGTTGGAGTATAGGAAATTTGCAAGTAGTAATGTGGATGGCAATCCTGTTCTTTTGCCAAGTTTTCCGAAACAAGCAAATGATGATTGGGAACGTAAAATGTTCTTTAAAGTAAATCTCGAGGGTATTTTGAGGAATTTGAATCAACTTGAATTGGATGCCGAAATCGCTCAGTTGGCGCTATTGATTAAAGGGAAAAAGTAAATTAGAAATTAGAAAACCAGGCAACAATTGATTGCCTGGTTTTTAGTAATAAGCTATAAAACGCTCAATAATATAATATCTCGAATCGTTTATAGAGGTCATCTTTTTTATCCAGTTTCCGTAGGGGTCGAAAATGTATTTGATGATTTCGCGATCGTTAATTTGTCGTTTCGGGTTAACATCGGCTATGGAGATTAGATTTCTTTTCGTATCAAATTCATACCTCGTTGTCGACTCTACTTTGTTTTTCTCAATTCCTTCCCACAATTCTGTCGCGAGCCCATTTTCATTGTATGAGAAAGTCGTTCTCTCCATTAAGCCGGTATGTGCGTCAAACCATTCTATTTTGATTAGACGATTGTCAAGATCATAACTATAGTTCTTAAATTCCCGACCATCGCTGTAATCGTAGTTCTCTTTCATTAGCTTTCCATCGCTGCTGTAGCTGTTGGATTGATGAAAAATTTGAACGCCTCCAAAGTCAAACTCCCATACGTCGGTCAATAGATTGTTGCCGTTATATGCGAATCTATGTTTGGTTTTTTTATCTGTGGAGTCGTTAATTGGAGCAACAAGTTCTTCAATTGTGTTTCCTCGACTATCGTATTTATAGGTATAGACAAACGCTTGATTTTTCTTTTTACAGAGAAGATTGGTATTGTATTCAAACTCTTCGGCGTGTAGGAACGAATTATCGTCGGCAAAGTAACTTCGTTTTATAAGATTTCCTTTTCTATCAAATTCCATTTTGTTGTCCGACATCCATGAAATTTGTCTGTCTTTGTCCGTTTTTATATAAATACCATTTTCAAGTGTGGCACCAAAACACTGTTCTATTATAAACCTTGGTTTACCTGAAATAGGGGAATCGTGATTGTCTTGTCCTGCAGCATTCGAAATGCCAACAACAAGTAGAATCAATTTAATAGAAATCCATTTCTGTGGAAACATAGGTAAAACGGCAATTTAATCGCAAATTTAAAGTTTTTGAATGGCTCTAATCGAAAGGATTGAAATTAATTTTTGGATAAAAAAAATCTCGATTCCTATAGAAATCGAGACCAAGTGCCCACGACTGGATTCGAACCAGCACACCCGAAGGCACACGCCCCTCAAGCGTGCACGTCTACCAATTTCGCCACGTGGGCAGCTAATTGTGCGACAAAGATATAATTTTCTTGGAAATTTAAATGTTTAAATTGTGCTGTTCGTATTCTCCATTCGCCCTAATTTTATATATTATTTCAAAAGGTTTACATGCCCTGTAATTTTCTTTCTTTTAAAGAATTCATCTTGAAAAATAATCATCCATGTATAAATACCTTGAGTCGCCATTTTCTGAGTGTCATTAATGTAACCATCCCATTCAAAATGAAGATCATTACTTGCAAATACTTCATGTCCCCAGCGGTCAAATATTACAACGGAAAAGTTTTCTTCCGAAACATTGTATCCTTTCACTGAAAAATAATTATTGAATTCGTTTTGATCGGGTGTAAACGCATTGGGAACGTACAAAGCATAATCAGGTTTTACAGGAATTTCTTTTGTGATTGAATCGACACATCCATAAATACTTGTGGCGTATAGCGTTACATAATATGAATTCTGTAGCTCACTAAAAGTATGAGTAGGATTCAATTCAATACTGGTGAAGCCGTCATTGAAATCCCACGAATAACTAATCGCATTTATTGATGTGTTCGTCAGATTTATAGTAGGGTCAAAAATATTTAGAGGATCAGGGACTGCTGTGAAATCGGCTATTACCGCCTCATGGATCCAAAGTTGACTATTGGCCGGTAAAACAAAAACACAACCAAAAGAATTTGTTAATATTAAATTGACTGTTTGAAAGCCAGAAGTGTTAAAAGTCAACACTGGATTTGGAAGGCTAGAGGTCTGACCATCACTAAACAACCAGGAAAATTGATAATCATTGGTGTTAATAGGGTTGAAGCTAAACATAACTTCTTCACCCATGCAAGCAGTAAGTGAGCTTGGGGTGATTGCTCCAATTGGCTCATTGTGAACGGTAATAAGAATAGTATCGTATAGCACCATTCCGCAAATTGTCGTCAACTGTGCAATGTACATTCCTGAGCTCGAAGGACTGATATATCGTGGGAAACCACACGTTGAACAATCTAACCATTGAAGACTCGCAATAGGGGCAATGCAGGTATAGATATAGTCGACCAAAACAGAGTCTCCTATACAAACAGTTGCTGAATCTTGTGATAATTGGAAATCATCATTATTGGTGGTAAATACATTTACCATTAATGTACTTATTTGACTACAGTTGTTTTGATCAATTACCGTTACACTAATGGCCTGCATGTTGCTTGGCAAGTAGGTTATTGTATTGGAGTTAGCTGTTGGGTTTGATGACCAACTATAGTTATAGTTGGGTGTCCCGCCATTTGTTGTTGCGTAAATGGTAATTGGGATGTTAGCGCATACAATTGTATCTGGCGGAAGTTGAACTTGAATTGGAGGTGGTTGGTTTATAGAAAATACGTTTATTGCTGTGCAATTATTGCTATCTGTTACTTGAAGGCTATAGTTTCCTGCGTACAAAATTGTTGTGTTTTGAATTGGAGTGTTGTTCAATGTAAAATTATAAGGCGAAATTCCTCCAGTCGCAGTTATGTTGGCTATTGTAGAGTCATTAAAGCAAAGTAGCTCAGAATAACTAGTGGAAACCATTAATGGAGTAGGCTCATTTAAAGTCGATGAAATTGTATCTGAACAACCGTTTGCGTCCGTAACGATACAAATGTAATTTCCTCCAGGTGCATTTTGAATACTTGGACCGATAGGGTTGTTGTTTGGTGCTGATGATAGCCAGTTGTATTGGTATGCTGCCGTCCCACCTTGTGTACTCAAGTATATCGCGCCATTACTCATTCCCCAGCAAGAAACATCATTTAAACTATCAAGGTTTAAGGTGAGCAAATTAGGTTCAACAATAATGAAGTTTACGGTGGTATTACACCCTTGACTGTTTGTGATGGTTAATTGATAATTACTTGGACTTAAATTGTTAAAATTTCCGGAATTAATAGGTGTTCCATTGTTTAAGGCGAACTGATAGGGTTGCCATAAAGGATCTAAATTACTAATGGATACTGTTCCATCTTGAGCTCCGTAACATGAAACATCTGTGGTTTGAAGATTAAAATTTGAATCTATCGTCGCGAAGATTACTAAAAGAGTATCAATATCGCCTGGGCAATTGTTGAAACCGTCGATTGAAAACATCAACTGTATGGAACCATTTGCTTGATCTAATGCAGATGGGATATAACTCGTATTAGTAGAGTTTGTATTGGAGAATGTCCCATTTCCTCCCAACCATTGAGGATTTTGACCATTGGTTATCGTTCCATTTAGATTAACTGTGCTTAATTGGCAAATTATTTGATTGGCTCCTGCTTGGGCGCTTATTATCTGAAGGTTTTGCAGTACGAGTATAGAATCTGTTTGAAAAAGACAATTTGACGTATCTGAAATCGTTACATAATGCCAACCCGGAGACAGTAGAGCACTATCAGTACTTGCACCGTTGGACCATGAGATAGTGTAAGGACCAGAGGTAGATATTGGATTTGAATTGACCCAAATATTGTTATCTCCAGGACATATGACAATTGTGTCTGAAGGTAAATTTGTTGTTGGTGCAGCAATGTTAGTTACCGTGAATGTATGGCAAATAGGATTGATGAAACAACCGTTCATATCGTATCCACAAACTTCGTATTGAACGGTATCTGGAAGTCCTAAGCTTGAAGTGAATATAGTTGTATCACAACTGCTTACGCAACTTATATTGTTGTTGTATTGACCATTTACTCCCGGACTTACACTTGTCCAGGTCACAGTGCTTTCATCGTAATAGTTTGCCGTTAGTAAGCCACTGCATCCGTTATTTAAAATTAAGTCGGGGCCAAAAGTAGGTGCCGAATAGGATGTTATCGTGAATGCATTATTATTGTTTCCTGGCTTACAAAAGGTTAGATTGTGAGGACCAGATCCTGTCAAACAGATAGGTGATCCGACTGGTATTTGGGGGCCACAATTCACTTGGTAGTACAAAGCCCCGGGAGGCACTGCACCCGACGATATTTGAAAATTGATAGAAGTGGCGCTTGGGTGAAGTGTTATTATGAATTCAATGCATTTATCAGGGGCAATTGTGCCGCAGCAATTGCCGATTCTGGCAATTAGGGGACTTGTCCAACTCATTATCGGAGATGCACTCAGATTTACTGTGAAAGTCGGAGTTATAGAGTCGCAAGGTTGGGCTGTACAAAAGTACGGAGCCAAAGCGATCAAAAGAATGGAGAATTTTCTTGACATGATAGGAAATAATAAGGAGTTAATATTCTAAATTTTATGAAAATAGCTTTGTAACTATTTGTTTCTTAGAATGAAACATTTGCTTGTTCTACTATTTTAAAACATGAAGTTGGAGAGGTTTTCATGTTAGAAGAATTACGCAAATTCCATAGATTTATTTAGTCACGCCTTAATAATACCCTATTTCTGATTAGCTTGAGCTGCAATGCTCTGACCATAGATAAGTTAGTTTGATTAACCCTTAAATTGTTGTTTATAGGGTTGAAAAGGCAACTTAGAGCCCTAGTGATCAAAAGAATGGAGAGTTTCTTTGTCATGGAGAGTAAAATAACTTATGCTATAGTAATATTACGCAATTTTATGAACATGGTTGCCTTAATTTGTTGTTTTTTTTTTGGTATTCTTTTTTTTGACATTTATATGTTTATATTATTGATAATTAATTATTTAACACAGATTAATCCTCATATCTCACATCACCAATAAAGTTTATTTTTTTCATGTAGCCAACTTCAATGGCAAAATGACCAAACTCTTCAGAGACGATACCTGTTATTTCATAAATTCCTTTCCCGTGAAAGCGGTGACGATTGGCAGATTCTGGGAAGTGAACAGAGTCTAAAATTTGACCTTCGATGTCGATGAAATTACCGAAAAACATATAATCACCGCGAACAGTTTTGGATTGTTTTAGTGCAACGAGATAGCCGTAGCAGGTCACTTTTAAACCACGTCGTTCAGGAATTTCTTTCGAAAAAGTGTGCGGTGGAAGTGGCTCGGCTAATAAATCGAATGGGTTGCAAAGTGGAAAACCGATGAGTTCCATTTGTTCAAAAGCACGTTCCAGTTCGCTATCATTGAGTTTTGGTAGCGTAAAATGTTTTCTCTCCGAAACGAACAATTCAGGTACAGGTGTTTTGTCCTTTACTTTGTTGTGGTACAAATGCGCTTTCCAAAGTAAACTTTTTCTATCGGAAGGGAAGTCGCGTAAGGCATCTACACGTATGATAATGAGCAATTGTTCCAAAGGAATGTAGCAGCGACTCATCAGGTTTTCAAAAGAGGTAAATCGGCCGTTTCTGTGACGTTCTTGATAAATTTTCTGAATGATTTTACTTTCAGATCCTTGGATCAAGTTGAATCCTAAAATGACGCGTTTCCCAAGGATAATACATTCGTAACCACCTTCATTTATGCTCGGGGGTTCAATTGTTGCACCTAACATTCGAGCTTCGTGCACATAAATTTCAGTTCGGTAGTAACCGCCAAAATTGTTAATCGTCGCCACCATGTATTCGAGCGGGTAGTGCGCTTTCAAATACAAACTCTGGTAACTTTCTACGGCATATGAAGCGGAATGACCTTTGGAAAAAGCGTAGCCCGCAAAACTTTCAATTTGCCGCCAAACTTCGGCTGCTAGCTCTTTTGAGTGGCCTTTCTCAAAACAATTTTTAAAGTAAGCCTCTTCAACTTTTGTAAATTCTGCTCGCGAACGGAATTTGCCAGACATTCCTCTGCGCAGCACATCTGCCTCGCCCAAATCCAAGCCAGCAAAATAATGCGCGACCTTTATCACATCTTCCTGATACACCATTACACCGTAAGTATCGGGCATAATTTCCATCATAACGGGGTGGGCTTCTTTTCGGCGTTCAGGAAAACGATGACGTAGGATGTATTCGCGCATCATTCCGGAATGGGAAACACCAGGACGAATGATGGAACTTGCGGCAACCAAAGTCAAATAATCGTCAACTTGCAATTTTTGAAGCAACATGCGCATGGCGGGTGATTCGACGTAAAAACAGCCAAGTGCTTGTGCATTGCGGAGTATGTGTTTGATTTTTTCATCTTGTTTGAAATAGGATAAATCATGAATGTCGTGTGGAGGGTTTTCAGGTTGGTTGTATTCCACAATTTCGAGGCAATCGTGAATTTTTGCTAATCCGCGCTGACTTAGAACGTCAAATTTATACAAACCAACATCTTCGGCTTCCAACATTGAAAATTGGGTAGTGGGATATCCTTTTGGTGGTAGAAAAGTGGCGGAATACCAAGAAATTGGTTTTTCACTTATGACAATTCCTCCTGCATGAACGCTCAAATGCGCCGGCATTCCTTCAATTTGTTTGGCATATTTCAGAACTAAAATGGAAAGATTATCCAATTGTTCAATGTTAAATTTCCCTTTGCTCAAAATGTCTAATTCTGATTTCGGCAATCCAAAAACTTTGCCCAATTCCCGAACTGTTGCTTTGTATTGGAAGGTATTGTACGTGCAAAGTAGCGCCGCATTTTCGTAGCGATTGAAAATATATTGCGTAACATCTTCTCGATCTTTCCACGAGAAATCAATGTCGAAATCAGGTGGATTTTTCCGGTATAAGTTGATAAATCTTTCAAAGTAAAGATCCAATTCAAGTGGGTCAACATCTGTGATTCTCAGCAAGTAAGCTACGATGCTATTGGCACCACTTCCTCTTCCGACATAAAAGTAATTTTTCGATCGAGCGTAGGACGTAAAATCCCAAGTAATTAAGAAATACGACAAGTAATCTTTCTGAGCAATGATTTCAATTTCCTTGTCAATTCGTGTCAAAATGGCTTCGTTGACAACGGGGTAGCGATACGCTAAACCTTCCATAGTGAGTTGTCTCAGAAGTTGTAAATCTTCAGTTTTACTTCCGGTGTAGGTATGTACATTTTGTGGTTCGGCATCGTCACCGAACTTGAAATTTAGTTGACAGCCAGAAAGTAGTTTTTCCATTCGGAATAATAACTCCGAATGTTCGCCCAATTTCTCTAACAATTCACTCTTTGTCAAAAATAAATCGTCGGGCAATCCTTGTTCTTCAATGGGCAATTTCGAAAGCAGACAATTATTGTCAATGGCGCGCAAAAGTCGATGTGTGTTGAAATCACGCTTGTTGCGAAAAGTCATCGAGTGGAGGAGAACCATCTTTTTGTCCAATCCCGATTTTTTCTCCCATGTCAAACGATTGAGGTTGGCTAAGGAAATCCCAACAAATTCATTTTCAGTGCATTTCGTTGGTTCTTTTCCCCAGGGATAAATCACAAAACAATTCCCAAAATGAGGTGCACGCTCTGGAAATTCCATTTTTTTATGCAGGTGCTCTGACAGAAAAACATTCAGTTCATGAAATCCACGATTGTTCTTCGCAATCACCACAAAGCATTGCTGTATTCCATTTCGAATATCAGCACCAACAACAGATGTCTTTTCTTCGAGCTCCAAGCGCCTGCCTGTCGGCGAGACAGGGAGTCGACGAGCGCTGTTTTCCAAACAATAAGCCATGGCTGCGGTGGTTGAATTAATATCAGCTAACGCAACTTTGTCCCACCCAGAATTCGTTGCCCATTGGACAATTTCTTCCGGCGAAAGTATGCCGTACTTGAGGCTGAAGTGAGAGTTGCAAATCATTTAGTGGAATATGGAGTATGGATCGTCCCGAAATCGGGACTGATGGAAAATTATCTTTTGCCCATCAGTGAGCCCGCGAACGCTCTACATTCCATGTTTAATCAGTCCGAAGGACGGTCTATTTGAGTTTGTTTCGGAAAGCAGTTATTTGTTTTTGTAGGCTTTCTGTTTTTAATAAGAGCTCATTTATTTGTTTCCTTTCACAGTATTTCAATCTGCAGGCTAATTCTAGTTGAGTGGTGATTTCAAAGGCAGAACCTAAAGAAAATGAAAGAAAATTTTTGAAATCCTTATCAGTTGTCCTGCCGCTTCCTTCTGCAATATTGGAAGGAACGCTTACAGCAGCTCTGCACACTTGACTCGTCAATCCGTAAATTTCTTCTTTAGGAAATTCACGAGATATCTTATAAACGTCAGTAGCGACATCCATCGCCTCCGACCAAATTCTTAAGTTTTTATAATTATGCATATCATTTATTTTTAAAATTTATCCATCAGTGAGCAAAGCGAACGCTCCATACTCCATACTCCATACTCCATCAGCGCAGCGGTCCATGCCCTAACTTCTCCGATTGGCCAAAAGCGGCGGCGGTTCTCCAGAAAATGGATTCCATCTCCCAATTGTTCTGGCTTCTATGCCGATGGCGCGCAAAACTGCTCTGTCGCCAAAGCGGAGGCGAATTTTGTCCATGGCTTGATAGAGTTTGACGTATTCAATTCTATCGTCGAATAAACTCATTTGGTGGTGACCGTTGACTAAATCGCTGTAGCGTACGCCGATTAAGCGAACGAGTAGGCGACGATTGTAGACGAGGTCAAATAACTCGCTGACGAGTGGAATTAAATCGTGGTCGGCGGAAGTGTATGGAATCCGTTTTTGCAAAGTTTTGGTTTGAAAATCGGAATAGCGAACTTTTACGGTGACGCAGGCGGAGACTTTCTTTCCTCTTCGCAATTGGAAAGCGAGATTTTCCGCCATGGCAGCTAGAATTCCTTTCAGTTTTGTTACGTCAATCGTGTCGTGATCGAAGGTGCGTTCGGTGGAGATGGACTTGCGCTCGTTGTATTGGATGACAGGTGCATTGTCTATCCCTTGGGCTTTTTTCCAGATTCCGCTACCGTTTTTACCAAAGGCACTTTCCATCATTTCGATGGGCATGTCTTGAATCGTTTGAATTTTCTGTATGCCTAGGTTTCGTAAATTTTGATAGGTTTTTAGTCCAACCATAGGGATTTTTCGCACCGAAAGCGGACCCAAAAATGGCTTTTCTTCGCCGTAATCGATTTGAATTTGATTGTTAGGTTTGGCCTCGCCTGTTGCAATTTTAGACACTGTTTTGTTTTGCGATAGTCCAAAGGAAATAGGTAATCCTGTTTCTCGTATGATCTTCTGACGCAGTTCGCCAGCGTATTTGTAGCAACCGTAAAACTTATCCATTCCCGACAAATCGATGTAGAATTCATCCACAGAGGCTTTTTCGTAAATGGGCGAGTCTTCTTTGATGATATCCGTCACCATTCCGGAATATTTCATGTAGGTTGCTGAATTTCCTTTGATAATTATCGCTTCGGGACAGCGTTCTCTAGCCATTTTCATCGGCATAGCAGAATGAACGCCGAATTTGCGAGCCTCGTAACTACAAGCAGCTACCACGCCACGGTCGCTCGTCCCGCCTATGAGAATTGGTTTTCCGTTCAAACGACTGTCAAGCAAGCGCTCGCACGACACGAAGAAAGTGTCCAAATCCATGTGTACAATTGATCGTTTGTTGTTTTCCATTTTTCTAGAGACTTAAGATTCTAGACACTAGATTTCAGGTTTCAGACTGGTAAATTTTGGGTAATGGCTTTCAATACACCAGTCTAAAGTCTAACATCTAACATCTATGGTTTTTCCACAAAGAAAAATGTTGATTAATTCCATCCTTCTTTACAAAATTATGTATATTTGATTAATTAATAATCATTAAATAGATTAAAAAGTAATCAACAATGATGCAAAATTGAGTGTGGAGAACGTAAAGGATTTACGGAGTAAAATTTTTATGAAAACTGGGAGAGTTAAAAGTTTTATTGGCTTGGTCTTATCAACGGTAGATAGTGAAAAAGTCGTAATAACTTTCCCGTAAAAAGCCTCAAAATCAAGTTATATTTGTTGGTTACTCGACTCGATAGAAGAAAATATGGCAGAAAATCAATATACGGAAGACAATATCCGCTCCCTCGATTGGAAAGAGCACATTCGATTGCGTCCCGGAATGTACATCGGGAAGCTCGGTGATGGTGCCGCAGCAGACGATGGAATCTACATTCTAATCAAAGAAGTAGTCGATAACTGTATCGATGAATTCGTGATGGGGAACGGTAAGAAAATCGAAATCAAGGTACAGGACGGAAAAGTAACAGTTCGTGATTACGGTCGAGGAATTCCTTTAGGGAAGGTTGTGGATGTAGTTTCCAAAATGAATACAGGTGGAAAGTACGATTCAAAAGCCTTTAAAAAATCAGTCGGACTAAACGGGGTCGGGACAAAAGCAGTTAATGCATTGTCGAGTCATTTTCAAGTGTACTCGGTTCGTGAAGGCGAGAAAAAACTAGCTGAATTTTCAAGAGGAGAGCTTGTTAACGAAGGAAAATTAGAAAAAACATCGGAAGACAATGGAACTTATGTAGAGTTCATTGCTGACGAAACGATATTTAAAAAATACGTTTTCAAAACGGCTTACGTGGAGAAAATGATTTGGAACTACTGTTATCTAAATCGTGGATTATCAATACACTACAATGGTCAGAAATTCCAATCCAAGGATGGACTAAAAGATTTGTTGGAAAACAACATGGATGGAGATCCGCTTTACCCAATTATTCATTTGGAAGGTGAAGACATTGAAGTCGCATTTACACACGGAAGAACATACGGAGAGGATTACTATTCATTCGTAAACGGACAACATACGACACAAGGAGGTACGCACCAAAGTGCCTTTCGTGAGTCGGTTGCGAAAGTAATACGTGATTTTTACAACAAAAATTACGAAGCGTCCGATATTCGTCAGTCAATCGTAGCTGCGATTGCTGTGAAGGTGGTGGAGCCCGTTTTTGAGTCACAAACAAAGACGAAATTGGGTTCTCAAGAAATAGAGCCAGGAGGAAAGTCAATGCGGGCTTTCATCAATGACTTTTTGAAAGATGCATTGGATAATTATTTGCACCGAAATCCAGCTATTGCTGAAACAATAGAAAAGAAAATAAAACAATCGGAGCGCGAAAGAAAAGAACTTTCAGGCATACGAAAATTGGCACGCGATAGAGCCAAAAAATCGAGCCTGCACAACAAGAAATTGCGCGATTGCCGAATTCACTTGACCGATATAAAAGACGAAAGAGCTGAAAAGACCACCTTGTTCATTACCGAAGGTGATTCGGCGAGTGGTTCCATTACCAAGTCCAGAGATGTCAATACACAAGCTGTCTTCTCTTTAAAAGGGAAGCCGCTGAATTGCTATGGATTAACAAAGAAAATTGTTTATGAGAATGAAGAGTTCAATCTAATTCAAGCGGCGCTCGATATTGAAGAAGACATGGATAATTTGCGCTACAACAAAATTGTTATCGCAACCGATGCCGATGTTGATGGGATGCACATTCGAATGCTATTGCTAACGTATTTCTTGCAGTTTTTCCCTGATTTAGTAAAGAGAAACCATGTTTATGTGCTGCAAACGCCACTTTTCCGCGTGCGTAACAAACAGAAAACAATTTATTGCTATTCTGATGAGGAAAGAAGAAAAGCAATCGATGCATTGGGTAGAAATCCAGAAATAACTCGATTCAAAGGTTTGGGGGAGATTTCACCAGACGAATTTCAACATTTTATCGGGGAAGACATACGCTTGGATCCAGTTTTGTTGACTAAAGATGCCTCCATTGATGAGATCTTATCTTATTACATGGGAAAAAACACCCAAGAACGACAAGAATTTATAATTGACAATTTGCGCGTTGAAGGCGATATTGTTGACGAAGAATTGATAGAAAAAGCTTCCTAGAAACATGGCAGAAGACGAAAACGAAGATAATTTCGAAGATAATTTAGACGGGCAAGAAGGAGAAGAAAATGCTGATTTCGAACCCACCGATGGACCAAAAGACGACAAAATAATTCCACTGAGTGGTTTATACGAAAACTGGTTTTTGGATTATGCGTCCTATGTAATTCTAGAACGAGCTGTACCTGGACTTTTTGATGGACTAAAACCTGTTCAAAGAAGAATTCTCCATTCCATGAAGGAAATGGACGATGGACGCTACAATAAAGTCGCCAACATCATTGGAAACACAATGAAGTATCACCCGCATGGTGACGCTTCTATTGGTGATGCTTTGGTCCAATTGGGACAAAAGGATCTTTTGATTGACATGCAAGGTAACTGGGGAAATACCTTGACAGGTGATAGTGCTGCCGCTCCTCGATATATAGAAGCTAGACTTTCTAAATTTGCTAGTCACGTTGTCTTTAATCCAAAAACAACGGAATGGCTTTCTTCCTATGATGGTCGAAACAAGGAACCCGAAAATCTTCCTGTAAAATTCCCTTTGCTATTAGCACAGGGTGCAGAAGGAATAGCGGTAGGATTGGCATGTAAATTTTTACCTCACAATTTTATAGAGATTATCGAGCAGTCCATCAATCATTTGCGGGGTAAAAAAGTTGAGTTGTTGCCAGACTTCCCAACAGGAGGAATGGCTGATGTTTCGAATTATAATGATGGCTTACGGGGCGGAAAAGTCCGAATTCGCGCTAAAATTCGAAAGGTTGATAACAAAACCTTAATTGTGCATGAAATCCCCTTTGGCACGACAACAGGATCTTTGATAGAAAGTGTTATTAAAGCCAACGACAAGGGTAAAATTAAGGTTAAAAAGATAGAAGATAATACAGCAGCCGAAGTGGAAATAATGATTCACCTAGCTCCTGGCGTATCACCTGATAAAATGATTGATGCCTTGTATGCATTTACAGATTGTGAGGTGTCTTATTCACCAAACAGCTCAATCATCGATAGAGATAGACCCCGTTTTTTAGGAATTACAGAAATTCTAAGAATCAATACGGATAATACGGTTTATTTACTAAAACGTGAATTAGAAATTCGTTTGGATGAATTAGAAAGGCAATGGCATTTCTCGACTTTGGAGAAAATCTTCATTCAAGAAGAAATGTACATCGATTTCAAATTGTACAGCGATAGAGAGGCCTTGTATAGCTATCTATACGATAGATTTAAGCCCTTCAAAAAGCAGCTTATTCGAGAAATTACCGACGAAGATTTGCTGAAATTGACTCAAATTCAAATGATACGGATTACTCGATTCGATACGGATAAAGCAGATGAGAATCTTTTGAAAATTGAAAATGAAATAGAAGAAGTCAAAAACAAGTTGGCCAATTTGGTCGATTATGCTATTGACTATTTCAAAGATTTGAAAAAACGATTTGGAGAAGGCAAAGAGCGAAAAACGGAATTGAAGATTTTTGATAATATCACCGCTTCCAAAGTGATAATTGCGAACAAGAAATTGTACGTTGATTTTGAAGAAGGATTTATTGGTCACAGCTTGAAAAAAGTGGAAGCAGTGAACGATTGTTCTGAAATTGACGATGTGATTATTTTCTTTGCGTCCGGAAAAATGATGATTACAAAAATCGCCGACAAGAAGTTCGTTGGAAAAGGAATTGTGCACGCGGACGTTTGGAAAAAAGGTGACAAACGTACCATCTATCACCTTATGTATCAAGACGGCATTGGTGGACCAACAATGATGAAACGATTCTATGTCAACAGCATTACCCGTGATACAGAATACGATTTAACGAAGGGAACCAAAGGGTCTAAAATGCTTTATTTCTCAGTCCATCCAAATGGAGAAAAAGAAATAGTGACCATTCACTTACGTCCTCGTCCGCATTTGAAACGCTTGCGTTTTGATGTAGACATGGGTGATTTGTTGATTAAAGGTAGAGCATCGAATGGAAACAGAGTTACAAAGGAAATCGTCCAAAAAATAACACAAAAAGAAGTTGGTGGTTCAACTTTAGCAGCTCGAAAAATTTGGTTCGACAATGTCGTCGGAAGATTGAATGATGAGGGTAGAGGTAAGTTCTTAGGTTCCTTTAAAGGGAATGATAAAATATTATCATTGTACAAAACGGGAGAGTACAAACTTTCTGCATTCGATTTGAGTTTGCATTTTGATGAGGATATGATCCATGTCGAAAAATGGCATCCAGACCGACCTATTTCAGCCGTGTACTACGATGGAGAGAAAGAGATGCATTACGTTAAACGTTTCTTATGCGAAGTTACTACTGACAAAAAGGTATCTTTTATTACGGAATCGGAGGGAAGTTATTTAGACGTGGTCACAACTGCCTTTAAGCCAAAAGCAAGAATTGTATACAACAAGTTATTGAAGGAAACGAAAAATTTGCCTGACAATGAGGTTGATTTAGAAGAATTCATCGATGTAAAAGGTATGAAGGCTCAAGGAAATCAGTTGACCAAATTGAAAGTCAAAGAAATTGTGTTGACACATGCAATAGAAGGAGATGAACCTTGGCCAGAACCAGAAAAAAAGGTAGAGGTGAAAAAGGAGGATTCGGAAGAAGAAGAAGAAATTGACAATGAAGATTCTAATGATGAGGATGACAACACGATGGAGTGGGATATTTCCAACGATGACGATGATCAACCGAAGTTGTTCTAGTACAATCTATTACGGCAAGAAGTACATTTGGTTGGGACTGTTTTGTTTGATTAGCTATTCAGCCAATAGCCAATCGAAAAAAGATACTATTGATTCTAGTGAAAAACCTGTTTATCCATACCAAATCGATAAAGATTCAACCGGTAAGCTTACTTTTTCAGGGTATTTGGATACTTATTATTCTTATTATACAGATGCTGACGGAGAAGGTGGATACGTAAAGTTTCCCACCGTTTCTCCAAGAAACAATCAATTTGCCTTGAATTTGGTTCAGTTTTCAACAAAATACGAATCAAATAATTTTCACGGTGTTGCAACCTTATTTTTTGGCGATATTGCTGAGTCGGCTTGGTCGACAAAATACAACATGATTCAGGAAGCGAATGTTGGATTTCGTGTGTACAAAAAATTGTGGGTAGACGCCGGCTATTTCAGAACTCACATTGGATTGGAATCTATTCAGCCTAGAGAGAATTCCACAATAAGTTTAGCAATGACTTCCTATTTTGCACCTTATTTTATGAGTGGGGCAAAGCTTACTTGGGTCGAATCTCCAAAATGGTCATTCCAACTGAATGCATTTAATGGCTTCAATGGTTTTGTCGAAAACAACGCCAACAAAGCAATTGGAGCAACTGTTGTTTACAGCCCGACGGAAAAATTCTCCTCTACTTTTAGTAC
>JAHEMP010000091.1 GCA_024643585.1 Crocinitomicaceae bacterium
TTTATCTAGATTTTCAGGAATCTCTCTTTTCCATCGTTTATGAGACCAAATCCAAAAGGCGGGCTCTGCATTTATATCTCTTTCTAAAGCGGCAACATGTGCTTCCGTAATTTTACCGTACTCCTCCTTTTTAGGATTATCTGTAATACCTTTAAAAATTACCTCGTAGTATCCTCTTTTTACTTTTTTCATGTGTAAATAAACTACTGCATAATTATATTCATGAGCAATTTGTTCTGCACCAAAAGCAACCGCTGTTGTTTGATTTAAGAATTTAACCCAGTACGATTTTAAAGAATTTCCGGGACTTTGGTCGGCCAAAACCAGAAGAGAGACTGGATTATTAGGTTTATAGGCTAGTGTTTCTTTGAAATTTTTAGCATTGACGATTTTCATTCCAAATCGTGCCCTTCTTTGATTTATCTTTTCATCCCAAAAAGAATTAGTCATCGGCATTCCAATTCCAACAGATTGATGAGCGAAAAGAAAATTTTGCGCAGAAATTATCCATTCCCAATTGTTGTAATGTCCACCGACGAAAATCACGCTTTTATTCTGTATGTACAACTGGTCAATCGCGTCTCGGTTCAAAACGTGAATTCGCTTTTTTAATTGCATTTTAGAAATTGTCAAATTTTTAACAGCCTCAGCAAGTAAATCTGTAAAGTGTCGATAAAATTTTCGCTCAATTGCTTTGTGCTGACGTGTCGTTAAATTAGGGAAAGAATTTTTAATGTTTTCTCTTACTACATCTCTTCTGTAAGGAATAATTGTAATCAGCAGGAGATAAAAAAAATCAGTAAATAGATAAAGGACCCTGAGCGGGAGGAATGATACCGGTAAAACCAAAAAATAATAAGCAAATTTGGATAACATTCAATCTATTTGTATTTGTTTCCCCAGCGATCATGAATGAACTTTTCAATTTCCATTTCTTTGCTATTGCTTCCTGCTTTGAAGAAAGATTTATTTTCTAATCCTTCCGGCATATATTCTTGCTTCACAAAATTACCTGGGTAGTCGTGCGAATATAAATAATCTTTACCATATCCAAGCTCCTTCATTAATTTTGTTGGGGCATTTCTTAAATGCAATGGTACAGGAAGATTACCACTATTCTTGACCTCAGATTGAGCATTGTTGATAGCCATATAAGAAGAATTTCCTTTGGCACTGGTTGCTAAGTATATAACGCATTGGGACAAGATTATTCTGCTCTCAGGCCAGCCAACAGTTGATATGGCTTGAAAACAATTGTTTGCCAATATTAATGCAGTAGGATTTGCAAGTCCAATGTCTTCTGCAGCTGATATAATCAATCGGCGACCAATAAATTTAAGATCTTCACCTCCCTCAATCATTCTAGCGAGCCAATAAACCGCTGCGTCAGGATCACTTCCACGGATCGATTTAATGAAGGCGGAGATAATATCATAATGTTGTTCTCCGTCTTTGTCGTAGCGTGCTATATTTTCTTGAGCAATTTGAGTTACATTTTCATTGTTAATTCTTATTTCTTCCGTTTCAGGGAAAGAATTGACAACCATTTCAAACACATTCAAAAGTTTTCTTGAATCTCCACCAGAAATAGCCATTAACGCAGCCGTTTCATCGAGAATAATTTTCTTTGTTTTTAAAACTTCATCTTGAGCAATGGCTCTTTCGAGAATAGAGGTTAGCACATCTTTTCCATGTGATTCTAAAGTATAAGTCTGGCATCTCGACAGCAAAGCGGAGATTACCTCAAATGAAGGGTTTTCCGTGGTTGCGCCAATTAACGTAACGGTACCTTTTTCAACTGCGCCTAATAAAGAGTCTTGTTGTGATTTCGAAAAGCGATGAATCTCATCGATAAAAAGAATGGTGCCATTTTGCTGATACATCCCTGCTGAAGATGCTTTTTGAATAATTTCTCTAACGTCTTTTACGCCACTAGATATGGCTGATAGAGTGTAAAACGGCCGTTTTAACTTATTGGCGATAATGTGGGCTAGAGTTGTCTTACCAACTCCTGGAGGTCCCCAAAGAATCATGGATGGTAAAATACCTGCTTCCAACGCACGTCTCAAAGAGGCACCTTCTGCAAGTATATGATTCTGACCGATGAATTCTTCCAATGTATTTAGTCTCATTCTTTCAGCCAAAGGCGGCAAAAAAGTATTCATTCTGGTTTTTTATGTTTCCATCTGCGGTGTGACCATAACCAATATTCTGGATTCTCGGCGATTACCATTTCGAGATACTTTGTGTGTTTGTCCAAAACACATCCTTCGTTTATTTCTTTTGGATTATCTGTAATAGGGTAGAAGCTAACTTCATAAAACCCCCTTTTTCTTTTTCGGATACAACCAAACAAAACGACTTGATCCAATTTAGAGGCCAAACGCTCAGTACCAGTCATCCAACCTGTAGGCTGATTTAAAAAAGTATTCCAATAGGCTTTTTTAGGTGCATGAGGCGATTGGTCGTTTACCATAATACTCATGGTTGGCACCTTTGGCGATTTCACCAATTTTCGTGGTACTTCTTTCATGCTCATCATTTTGATTCCGAAACGTTGACGAGATTTTAAAAGAACTTGATTGAAAAAATTATTTTTCAGTGGCTGGTAGGCTGCATAAACTTTGTGTTTCATTTGTTGTGCAAGACCAACTGCGTAATATTCCCAATTATTGTAATGACCACAAAGAACCATAACACTTCTGCCTTCATCGAAATATTTATTAGGTACTTCAGGGTTTAAAATGGCACATCTTTTTATAATTTCTTGATTTGAAATGGTGAGTGATTTAACACTTTCTACCAAAAAATCAGCGAAATGGCGATAAAATCCTTTTTCAATTTTTTTTAACTCCTTATCATTTAAATCTGGAAAGGAGTTTTTAAGATTATTTCGAACAATCTTTTTTCTGTAACCTACAACATGATAAGTAAGGTAATATACAAAATCGGCCAACCAATACAGGACAGTAAATGGCAAATAGGATATTGGTAAAACCACGCCGTAAAAAAGAATTTTGCTAAAAAAGCTGCCCATGTTTGATTTATGTGCCGCAAAAATAGTTTTTTCACGTTGAACTGGAATAGAAATCTCCATAATCTAAGTAATTTATTCAGAAACGTAAAAAAATGTTAATTGTTGTTTGGATTGGTAGGTATTTGAGAAAACACCACATATTTACCTCCTAATTTTTGTAAACACTCTTGCCAAAGGTCGGTTTTCTTCGTGTCCATAATTAAATTAAGGAGATTCGATTTAACTACTATCCAAGACTTTTCTTTTATTTCATTGTCCAATTGATTTTTTTCCCAGCCAGAGTAACCTAAGAAAAAACGGACTTTTGTTTCAGGTTTATTGGTGTTTTTCAAAAGCTCAATTAATTTGTCATAATCGCCACCCAAAGATATTTCGTCGGTTATTTTGATGCTATTTGGAATTTTATCTCCAAAAGTGTGAATATAAAATAGGTTTTTGACTTCGACGGGCCCACCGATGCTGATTTTAGAATCCATTTTTATAAGATCTTCAGAAAAATCTTCGAAATTAACGTCTAAATAATTGTTCAATACAAATCCGAAACTACCTTCATCATTGTATTCGCATAGAAGTATAACGCTTCTTTCGAAGTAGTCTGAATTCATAAACGGTTCAGCCACAAGAAGAAGGCCTTGCTTGGGTTCCAATGTGTTTTCGAAGTTTAAATCGAGCAAGTTGATGGTTTTAAGTTTAAAGATAAAAAAAATGCTAAGTTGTTTCGTTTGATTCAGAAATTATCGACATATTTCACCTAGTAAGGTTCATTAAAAAGATATTGTACTTTTGACAATAATTAGGTATATTCGTCATTGAAATTCAATATATTCTCATGTTAAACCGCTTTATTACAAAGAATTTAATCTGCTTTTTCATTCTTTTACCTGTTGTATCAATTGGACAAAATTTGAAAGATTTTCATATTGACAAAGAAAAAGAAATAACTAAGATTTTGTCCAAAATGACCTTGGAAGAAAAAGTAGGTCAAACATGCCAAATTACGTTGGATGCAGTTTTGATGACAAATAAGGAGGGAAAAACAATTGAACCAATAAAAATTGACCCCGAAAAATTAAAAGAAGCTATCAACAAATATAAAATAGGTTCTATTTTGAATGTGAGTTGGCATACGCTTGATAGAGGGGTATGGAATGAGATTTTGGGAACAATTGCCAAAGTCAGTAAGAGTGAGAAGTTGGAAATACCGATAATATACGGTATTGACGCTATTCATGGAATAAATTATACGGTGGGGGCAACCTTATTCCCTCAAGAAATCGGCCTCGCCGCGACTTGGAACAAGGATTTAGCCTCAGATTTTGGCAGAGTAACGGCCTATGAGACACGCGCTACTGGCATACGATGGAATTTTTCTCCTGTTTTAGATCTGGGTCGTCAACCACTTTGGTCTCGTTTTTTCGAAACCCTTGGAGAGGACCCATACCTATGCAGTGTTTTAGGAGAGAAAATAGTGGAAGGCTATCAAGGAAATGGTAGAATAGATGATTTTCACGTCGCTAGTTGTTTGAAACATTTCGTTGGATATAGTGCTCCATTTTCTGGACGAGATAGAACACCGGCATGGATACCTAAGAAATATATGAGTGAATTGTATTTACCTTCTTTTCATTCTGCTGTTGATGCAGGGGCAATGACATTAATGATAAATAGCGGAGTGGTAAATGGGATACCTGGACATGTGAATAAGCACTTACTAACAACTTTGTTAAAGGAAGAATGGGGTTTTAAGGGATTTACTGTATCCGATTGGGAAGATTACATAATGTTAGAAACGGTACACAATGTCAGTTCGAGTATTCAAGAATCAATAACGCTCGCTTTTAACGCGGGAGTAGATATGAGCATGGTTCCAAATAATCCTCAATATAAGGAGTATTGTGATGCCATGAATAAAGCCGTTTGCGAAAAAGATATTCCCATGGATCGTTTAGACGATGCATTAAGAAGAATACTAAGAGTGAAAATGGCAATTGGTCTTTTTGAAAAAGAGGTCAAAGTAGACTACCCACTTTTTGGCTCTAAAGAGCACAAAGAAATTGCATTCAACAGTGCCTTAGAGTCAATTACCCTATTGAAAAATAGCAACAATATTTTGCCCTTAGCTAAAGAGTTAAAAGTTCTGGTTGCGGGGCCAACAGCAAACAATCTAATTTATCTTAATGGTGCATGGACACACACCTGGCAGGGAGTTGATTCAAGTTTCAATACAAAAGGATGTCACTCGGTACTTGAAGCTATTCAAGCAAAAATAGGCTCATCAAATGTCGAATTTGCCAAAGGTGCAGAATTGTATATGGAGAATGGATGGGAAAGTTCACGATTACATGAAATTGTCGATTTTAAAACTAAGGCTGAAAGAAGTGATGTTATTATTTTATGTTTAGGTGAAATGCCTTCGACTGAAAAACCAGGTGATATTCAATCTCTGAATTTGCCAGAGGCTCAATTGGAATTAGCTAAAATAGCATATGCCTCTGGAAAGCCAGTTGTTTTGGTATTGATTGAAGGCAGGCCTCGAGTAATTCAACCGATTGTTGAAGCATCAAGTGCAATAATTCAGTGTTATTTACCAGGGGACTTTGGCGGAGATGCTTTAGCTGAAATATTATTTGGTGATGCCAATCCAAGTGGGAAGTTGCCTTACACGTATCCAAAATATGATGGGGTAATAGAATTTTATGATAGACCTAAAAGTGTTGATCGTTCAGGAAAGTCAAATGGTTTCGACGCGTTTGACCCACAATGGAATTTTGGATTCGGATTAAGTTATACAGAATTTGAATACACGAATCTAACTCTAGATAAATTGCAAATTAACTCGAACGATAGTTTAAATGTTTCTGTGACGGTCAAAAATTCTGGTAAAAAAACAGGGAAAGAGGTCGTTCAATTGTATATTTCTGATCTTAAGTCTTCGCTTATACCAAGTGGTAAATGTTTGAAGCGATTTGAGAAGATTGAGTTAAATCCTGGTGAATCGAAAACACTAACTTTTAGTTTACATAAAAAGGATTTCCAATTTGCAGACGAAAATGGTGAATGGATATTGGAACCAGGTGACTTTGAAGTTCAAGTTGAAAAACATAAACGAGTATTTAAATTAAATTAAGAGCAAAAAAAATGTATAAAATAGAATTCAATGATTTCTTCACGTATTCATTTTCAGTTGATTGTGTCATTTTCGGTTACAAGGAGGGGCAAATACATGCCCTATTAATCAAACGGTCTATGGAACCCTATGATGGTCATTGGGCTATTCCGGGTGACTTGGTTTATCCAGATGAAGACATTTCGGCAGCGGCAAGTCGAATATTGAGTGAACTGACCAAAATAGAAAATTTAGATTTGCATCAAAGCGAGACGTTTGGGGATCCCAATCGTCACCCACAAGGCAGGGTAATTACTACTGCGTATTTTGCGCTAATGCGAATAGATGATTTTAAAGTGGAAGCCTCTTCGTGGGCCGGTGAAGCTAGATGGGTTCCTATTCATAAAATTCCTCAATTGGCTTTTGATCATAATTTAATTTTATCGTCAACTTATAAGCTTTTAATTCAAAAGTTAAAAAATGACCCAATCTGTTTTGACTTGTTGCCGTATAAATTTACGTTAAACGAAATGCAAAAATTATACGAATATGCTTATGATTCGGATATGGATAAAGCTAATTTTCGTAAAAAGATAAAGCCGATTCCATTAATTGAGCACAAGGAAAAACAGGTAAATGTAAAACATAGACCGGCCAAACTGTTCTCTTTTGATGAAAGTGAGTATGTTAACATGCTGGAATCCAGTGAATATCAGTTTAAAATGTAATATTTTTCAATTACTTATTGTATTTTGTACAATATTATGTAAATTGCACTTTATTGCGTATTACGTTAAATTAAAAATTAGAACATTATGACGAAAAAAATTACTCTTAAATGGGTTAAAATGTGTGGATTAATGCTTTCGGCGTTAATTTGTGTACCTGTTTTTGGACAAAATCAAATGGATTTACCGATAACATTTCAAAGCCCAACAACAACTTATGGTTTGATAGGTTTCGGTGGGGCAGATTCTTCTGTTATTGTTGTAGATCCTACTAACTCAGCGAACACGGTCGCGAGAGTATACAAAAATGCTACTGCTCAAACCTGGGCAGGAACGACTATTACAGCACCGGCAGGACTTGGTTTTGCAAATCCAGTGCCATTTGCAGCAGGTTCGACTATTATGACATTAAAAGTTTGGTCTCCTCACGCAAATATTCAAGTTAGGTTAAAAGTAGAAGACCACACAAATCCTGGAATTTCTGTGGAAACTGAAGCAACATTAACGGTTGCAAATCAGTGGCAAACTCTTAGTTTTAATTTTGCATTACAAGCATCTGGAACAGCAGCTATCAATTTTGCAAATAACTACGACAAAGCTTCTGTCTTCATGAATTTTGGAGTAGATGGTGCAACAGCTGGAGCAAGAACGTATTATTTTGATGATTTAGAATTCGTGCCAGGAACTCCTAGTAATTTGACACAAATGAATCTTCCTGTAACTTTTGATGATACGACAGTTTTGTATGGATTGATTGGTTTTGGTGGGGCAGAAGTTTCATCAATCGTTGCTGATCCAACAAATCCGGCTAATACAGTAGCTAAAGTTATTAAATCGAACACAGCGCAAACATGGGCTGGAACAACAGTTACTGACTCTTCCAATCTAGGATTAGCTACCCCAATACCATTTACTGCGAGTAATACATCGATGAGTTTGAAAGTTTGGTCTCCAGATGCTAATATTCCTATTCGATTAAAAGTTGAAGATCATACAAACCCAGGTATTTCAGTAGAAACTGAAGCTATGACTACTGTTGCAAGTCAGTGGGAAACTTTGACCTTCAATTTTTCAAATCAAGCTACTGGAACGGCTCCTATCAATTTAGCAAACAATTACGATAAGGCATCTGTGTTCTTTAATTTTGGAACAGACGGTGCAACTGCTGGTCAAAAGACTTACTATTTCGATGATTTAAAGATGGCAAATGCTGTTCTTGCAGGATTGAACATAACAATTGATGTTTGCTCTACAACGGCAGATACTGTAAGAATGACAGGACCTTTCTGGGGTTGGGATCCAAATGGTGGACCAATCGCTACAGATAATGGTAATGGAACTTGGACAGTGA
>JAHEMP010000354.1 GCA_024643585.1 Crocinitomicaceae bacterium
ATTCAAGGTATTCGCAATTACGAAACAGAAATTTAAATTTTAAAAGCGATATCTGGGAACTTGGCGGGGGATTAGAATTCAATTACTGGCCATTTCAAATTGGTCACCCCAGATACAAAGGAACTGCTTATTTATTAGTAGAGTTGGCGGCTTTTCATTTTAATCCAAAAACCACTTATAAAGGGAAGGAGGTTATTTTACAAGAAATTGGAACAGAAGGTCAAGGTTCAGACTTAAGTTCCAAAAATAATTACGTACGAACCCAATTATCCATACCAATTGGATTGGGCTGTAGATTTTCCTTAGGCAAATGGATGTCGATTGGAATTGAGTACGGGATTCGTAAGACTTTCACCGATTATATAGACGACGTAGGAAGTTCATCTTATCTTTCCTCAACAGATTTGGCAGCGGCAAAGGGACAAATAGCCGCTGACTTAGGTAATAAAACATTAAACCAGTCTCGGTATGGCTCTCGAGGAGATGCTTCCACCAAAGACTGGTATGCTTTTGTCGGGATGTCTCTAACGTTTCGGTTAGGTAATCCGAGTAAGTGCTTTTTTAATGCGGCTTACTATTAATGGTTGTGACCATCGTGTTCGCCAGCTTTAACATCAACCATTTCAAGGTCAAACACTAAGTCGCTATACGGGGGAATTTTTCCAGGGCGACCTTGGGCACCGTATGCTTGAAAGTATGGAATAATGAATTTTCCTTTTGCGCCTTTTGCCATCATTTCTAGACCTTCTTCAAATCCAGGAATCATTCTTTGTTCTTTAAAGTTGAAAGACATTGGTTGGTTGCGATCGTACGAACTATCAAACTGCATTCCACTTGTCCGAAATGTACCTCTGTAATGAACACTTAAATTGTCGCCTGCTTTCACTTTTTCTCCTTGTCCTGCGTCATCTAAAATGTAGACTAATCCTGAAGGTGAAAGTTTTGCATTAGGGAAAGTTTTTTTAACCTCCTCGTACATGAATTTCACATACTCCTCGTCCGACATGTCTTTTACTTTGTCGATATAAATCTGTTGTTCAGCCAATTGAGCCTGATATTCCGCCTCTTCCTTCTCTCTTGCAAGGCGATTAGCTTCTTCTCTCGCTTTTTCAATTGCGATTAATTTCCCATAATTTTCGGCAAAAACTTTAGTCGCATTCCACTTTTTAGCAACCTTTCCAACCCTTTTAATTTTAACAGAAGTCATTTCATCTCCTTGCGCAACTGCATCAACAACTTCTTGGCCTGATATAACATGACCAAATACAGTGTGTCGACCGTCAAGGTGAGGAGTTGCTTTGTGGGTGATAAAAAATTGGCTTCCATTTGTTCCAGGACCTGCATTCGCCATAGATAATATTCCAGGGCCCGAATGGGTTAAAGTTTTATCTATTTCATCTGGAAATTTGTATCCAGGTCCACCAGAACCATTGCCTGAAGGATCACCTCCTTGTATCATAAAATCTTTAATGACTCTATGGAATTTTAGACCATTGTAGTATGGGGTGCTAAAAGATATAGTATCCATTACTGTAAACTTTCCTTCTGCCAAACCTACAAAGTTTGCAACCGTCATAGGTGTTTTTTCATATTCAAGTTGAATTAAAATTACACCTTTTGGCGTTGTTATTTCGGCATAAATACCGGATTCTAATTTTGGCTTTTTGGGTTTTTTGGGAGATGCAATTACACCAAAACTCATTCCTAGCACCAAAAACAAACTGGCAATTAATTTAAAACGATTCATTTTCTATTGTTTATTGTATTTATAATTTGACTTAACATGTATACTAAAATCATGCCTAAGCATCCTTGTCAATTCCTTTTATCCAGTCCCCACATCATTTTGTTCCGAATTGTATCCAAGAAATTATTGTCCTCAAATTTAATAACCTTTACAAAGAAATCTGCTTTCTTCACTTTGATTATTTCACCTTGCCTTATACTATGCGGAATACCGTCTAGTGACATCAAAAACCTTCGCTCACGACCTTCAACGGAAAGCGAAATTTCGAAGTGATCGGGAACCACCATGGGTCTTACATTTAAATTGTGAGGCGCAATAGGTGTCAACATGTGAACTTGACAGCCGGGCGTAACGATTGGTCCACCGCAACTTAAGTTGTACGCCGTTGATCCGGTTGGCGTTGAAACGATCAATCCGTCCGCCCAATATGAATTAAGGTATTTGTCATCTAGGCTGGCATGAACTGTTATCATAGAAGCCGTATCCTTTTTATGAATAGTAATTTCATTCA
>JAHEMP010000355.1 GCA_024643585.1 Crocinitomicaceae bacterium
ATAAGGTGGTGAAAATCTTGATCAAGCATAATATTACTGCTGCAGCGATTCACGGAAACAAATCACAGCCACAACGTCAGAAAGCGTTGGGTGCGTTTAAGGATGGTAAAATGAATGTTTTGGTGGCTACAGATATCGCTGCCCGAGGAATTGATGTTTCGGATATGCCATTGGTCATCAATTACGATTTGCCAAATGTTTCGGAGACCTACGTTCACCGAATTGGAAGAACCGGTCGAGCAAAAGCGAGCGGAACAGCACTTTCCTTTTGTGATCAAGAAGAGAAAGCCTATTTGAAAGACATTCAAAAATTGATTTCTCAGCAGATTCCAGTAATGACTGACAATCCATATGAATTGGATCCGAACGAACCGATGCCAAAGAAATCGAGTAATGGTGGTGGGCAACCAAGAGACAGAAGTAGAAGTGCTTTCCAATCGAAGAAAAAACCGGGGCAAGGAGGTAGACCTCAAGGTGGTGGAAACAAACCTGGAGGAAATAGATCCGGAGGAAACAAATCTGGAGCGAGCGCAAATCGCTCAAGTTCCGATGGCAACCGCGCGCCTAGAAGAAGAGATTAATTCTTTTTTAAAACATATTTTGGGAAACCGTTGGAGAAATTCAGCGGTTTTTTTATTCATATTTTGCGAATTGCGAATTGCGAATTGCGAATTGCAAGTTCTGTGCAACTTTTCCAAAGGAATCAGCAACTCAGAACTTGCAACTATTTCACAATCTATTCTGCACAATTTCCTCCACACACTCCGGGTTCAGTAAGGTAGAAATATCGCCAAGAGAATCCAATTCTTCAGAAGCAATTTTCCGTAGAATTCGTCGCATGATTTTGCCGCTTCTTGTTTTTGGAAGTCCAGTTGTAAATTGAATTTTTTCTGGTTTTGCAATGGGACCAATGTTTTTTGAAACGAGTTCAATGATTTCTCTTTTCAACAAGTTCAACTTATCATCGTCATGAACAATCGTTATATCTTTCAAGGTCACAAACGCATAAATACTGTTGCCTTTCAAATCGTGAGGATAACCTACTACTGCTGACTCGGTAATCATAGTATGCTCATTGATAATGTTTTCAATTTCGGCTGTACCTAGGTTATGTCCGCTAACAATCACAACATCATCAACTCGACCAGTAATTCGATAATTTCCCTTGGCATCACGCTTCGCACCGTCGCCTGTGAAATAGTTTCCTTTGTGTGTGCTAAAATAGGTGTCTAAATACCGTTGATGGTCGCCATAAATAGTTCGTGCCATACTTGGCCAAGGGAATTTGATGAACAAACGCCCTTCACCTTCACTATTAATTTCATTTCCACTTTCATCGCGCAAGCAAGGTTGAATTCCCGGAAGAGGCAAGGTGGCAAAGGTTGGAATGGTTTTCGTGATTCCAGCTAAAGGCGAAATCATAATTCCTCCTGTTTCTGTTTGCCACCAAGTATCAACTATTGGGCAATTGTGCTTACCAATTTCTTTGTCGTACCAATCCCACGCTTCTTTATTTATGGGTTCACCAACGGTACCTAACACTTTTAGAGAACTTAAATCATGTCGATTGACAAAATCGATATCGCATTTTTCCAAGGATCGAATGGCAGTTGGAGCGGTGTAGAAGATGTTCACTTTGTGTTTTTCCACCACTTCCCAAAATCGGCCGGCATCTGGATAATTAGGAATTCCTTCAAACATAACCGTAGTTGCGCCTGCACTTAATGGTCCGTATAAAATATAACTGTGCCCCGTAATCCAACCAATGTCTGCTGTGCACCAATAAATATCACCTTCTTTGTATTGGAAAACACTTCTAAAACTATAGTTGGCATACACCATGTATCCTGCGCACGTATGAACCATTCCTTTCGGCTTCCCAGTACTTCCGGAAGTGTATAATATGAAAAGCATGTCTTCCGCATTCATCGTCTCTGCTTCACACCAATCATTTGCCTTAGGAAATTCATCATGCCACCAGAAATCTCTATCTGTTTTCATGTCGATAGTCGAATTTGTCCGATTCAAAACGATTACTTTTTTTACCGAAACACAGCTTTCCAAAGCCTCGTCGGCAATTGATTTTAATGCTGTGGTTTTGTTTCCTCGGAACCCTGCATCTGCCGTTAGAAGTATGTTGCAAGATGCATCGTTGATTCTGTCACTTAGACTTTTGGCACTAAATCCAGCAAAAACAACGGAGTGTATTGCTCCGATTCGTGCACAAGCCAAAACGGCATACGCCAATTCTGG
>JAHEMP010000356.1 GCA_024643585.1 Crocinitomicaceae bacterium
ATTACCCGAACCGGATCGTAAACTGCGAGGTTTTGTCTGGCGTGGTGATGAAAGGATAAAATCAAAAGATGATGTTTTTACAGATGAAGAAAACGAACTCAACGCTAAACTCGTCAAGCAAGGAAAAGTCGAAAATGCCAAGGAAAATGTTCCAATGAAAATCAGGAAGGAAACCTTGAATTACGATAAGAAGAAGAAAAAGTAATCAGTAGTCGGATTTTAGAGGTCACTAAGTGCTATTTCGAGACATGAGGCAATCTTATATAAAATAAACAAAACTCCGCTTTGCACAATTCTTTGAGACTTTGTGCTTTTGCAGTTAAAAAAAAGAACGTGGACAACGACTTCATAAAATACCAAGCCCAAACATCTCCATATCCTTTAGGGATGGAAGTTTCTCACGCCAAAGGGTCTTATATTTTTGATACCAATAATAAAAAATACTTGGATTTTGTGGCAGGTGTTTCAGCATGTACCTTAGGACATCAACCTCCAAGAGTCAATCAAGCGATTAAAGACCAATTAGACAAATATTCACATGTAATGGTATATGGTGAATATTCACAAAGTCCAGCAGTGGAATTTTGCAAACTTATGGCATCGCTCCTACCCAAACCATTAGACAAAACCTATTTGGTCAATTCGGGTACCGAAGCGATTGAAGGGGCTTTAAAACTCGCAAGAAGAACTACAGGAAGAAGTCAATTGATTTCTTGCCACAATGCCTATCACGGCAATACAATGGGTTCAATGAGTGTAATGGGATTTGAAGAACGCAAACGTATTTTTCGACCTTTGATTCCTGATGTCGATTTTATTACGTTTAACAACGAAGCCGACTTAGAAAAAATAACGACCAAAACTGCCGGAATAATTCTAGAAACCATTCAGGGTGGAGCTGGTTTTATTGAACCTGAAAATAATTTCCTAAAGAAAGTAAGAGAACGCTGTACTGAAGTGGGAGCAATAATGATTCTCGACGAAATCCAACCTGGTTTTGGAAGAACAGGAAAACTCTTTGGTTTCCAAAATTATGATGTCATTCCTGATATAGTTGTTATGGGAAAAGGAATGGGTGGCGGAATGCCAGTTGGAGCTTTCACAGCATCCTCAGAAATGATGGATTTATTAAGTCATGATCCCAAACTGGGTCACATCACAACTTTTGGGGGCCATCCTGTCATTGCGGCAGCCTGTTTGGCCACTTTGCAGGAAATAACCGAAACTAATCTAATGCCAGAAGCATTGGAGAAAGAAAAGCTTTTCAAATCACTTTTGGTACACCCTTTGATAAAAGAAGTTAGAGGAAAAGGATTAATGTTGGCGGCAATGACAGAAAGTGCAGCCATTACCAATGAAGTGATTCTGAAATGCCAAGACAAAGGACTAATATTATTTTGGCTTTTATTTGAAGCAAATGCAATAAGAATAACACCGCCATTAACTATTTCAGAAGATGAAATTCGGGAAGGATGTAAAATTATACTCGATGTTATGAATGAAATAATGATTTCAGATTGTTAATTAACGATTTTTGACACGAGCGCTAGCGAACTGGCGAAGCATTTCAGATTTGGTTGGAGTAGATTTTGAAATTGAAATTAATTTCAGATTTTAATCAATCTAAAAGTATTTAAAATATATACAGAAATTGACATTTTGTTTTTTTTTCAGGAAATCAAAAATCAGAAATCGTTAATCTAAATTCTACAATCAAACCTGTTAATTAAATTGTTCACAACAATTCCAAATTTTCCTCATATTACCAATAAGGTTACCTAAATTTATTTTGGGCAAACTCAAAAAATATAAAGTATGCAATTAAGCAACGAGGAAGAAGAATATAACTTATCCCTATCCAAATTTGAGTCTATGTTGAAAACCAACAAAGTGCTCTTTTTTGACTCCGAGGAATTTGAGGAAATCATCCTCCACTACATCGATATGGGGAAAGCCAATTTGGCAAAAAAAGCATTGAAACTAGCTCTAGACCAACATCCTAAATCTACTGGACTAAAACTAGTTCAAGTAGAAATGCTAGTCTATGACGACAAACTTGAAATGGCCGAAAAGCTCCTTAATGAGTTATTTGCAATAGAGCCAAACAACGAGGAAATCTATATTCAAAAAGCAAATATTTTTTCAAAAAGAGACAATCACGAAAAGGCTGTTGAACTATTGAATATTGCTTTAGAATACACTGATGATTATGCCGATGTGTATAATTTAATCGGGATGGAATACCTTTT
>JAHEMP010000092.1 GCA_024643585.1 Crocinitomicaceae bacterium
GACCAACTTGATCAACCCTTACAGTTCCGTATAAAGGTTCTTCCAATGAAAAATTAATGTGAACAGGGCCTTTCCAGTTGCTATTGGCGAGTTCTAAAATTGAAAATGTCTCATCTCTTAAAAACGCCTTGTACTCAATAGAATCATCGTGATCATTCAGCTGCAAAAAATGATGGACATGGTTTCCGAAAACTTCATTTTGCATGATGGTCTGCCCGTCTCCGTGATTTATCCATTCCTGTGGTCGATCAGCACTGATTACGACAAGCGGAATACATTGATAAAAAGCCTCTGTTACCGCTGGGAAATAATTCACCACAGCAGAACCGGAGGTGCAAATAACTGCCACCAGCTCCTTTTTTTCGAGTGCTATGCCCATTGCAAAAAAAGCCGCGCTTCTTTCGTCATGGACCATGAAACAGTTTACTTCAGGATGGTCGTCAAATGATATTGTTAAAGGTGCATTTCTCGAACCAGGGGAAATCACGACATTTCTCAAGCCTGCTTTCACACATGATTCTACAAACAAATGAACATTTTCTTTACTGCTTGTCAAATAACTCATGAACGGTTTATTTTTTCAATTGAATTGAGCAAGGTTCGAGCTTTGTTTTCTGTTTCCTCCCACTCATCTTCTGGAATTGATTGTGCAGTATATCCGCCTCCTAAATATAAAAAAGCCTTGCCTTCTTGAATTTGACAACAACGCAAATTCACATACAAATAGCTATGATTTTCATCGATTACACCCAAAAAACCTGTGTACAAATCGCGGTGAAAAGGTTCGATTGTTGCCACCAAATCTTGCGCGACTTTTGTTGGAACTCCCGCAACTGCTGGAGTTGGATGCAGTTCCAGTGCAATATCCATTGCGTTTTTCTCAGGACTATAAAACGAAAAATCCGTTCTCAAATGTCGTACCGGGCCGGCATCCATATCGAACGGTCCGAATTGTTCTATTTCTTGTAATTCTTGAGTTAACAATCGATTTTGAATGTATTCACTTACCAAGAACTGCTCTTCCATTTCTTTTTCTTCCCAATCGTCTATGTTGGCGCTTACTTTTCTCGTTCCGGCCAAAGACATGGTGTAACCTTGGCGTCCATGCATTGAGAGCAAGACTTCTGGAGTGGCTCCAATCCAAGTGCCAAACTGAGGACTAGAAACTAGATACACAAAAGCTTTCGGATGGTCCTTGAGCAATTGTTCGTACAACTCAAATGACTTGGAAGACTCGAATTGCGAAGTTTTTATTCTACCATAAACTGCCTTGCGCAAATTAAAAATCGGGAATGAATTCAGTAGTGATTCAGCTCCAATTAGATACTCTTTTTTAGATACAGAATAGGGTGGTCGCTCCGAAAAAAAGAACGGTTCATCACTGTTTTTCTCGCAATTTTCATCTTCATCAAAGCGGTAAATAGCACTTTTATTTGAGTTGGAAATATAAAATCCTTCTGAAAAGGGCAAACGCGCTTGAACGAAAAATCCATATTTCAAGACTTTTTCCTTGTCTGGTATTCGATATGCTAAAATATCAGCCATTCTTTATCTAGGGATAATCATTACTGTCAAACGTCCTGTGCAAACTAATTTATTGGTCGTGTCGTCAAAAAGATCCACTTGCCAAACATGGGTTCGAGAACCCGCATGCACTATCTTTCCCATGGCTCTTACCAATCCACTTTTCATTCCTCGAATATGATTTGCATTTATTTCCAGACCAACTGGCACCTCTCTGTTGATATCAATCAACAAGGTGGAACCCATCGAACCGATACTTTCTATTAGTGCAGCGCTTGCTCCACCATGCAATAACCCCATTGGTTGGTGCGTATTTGCATTCACCGGCATCGTTGCGACAATATAGTCTTCGCCGATTTCAATGCAGCGAATATCCAACAAATCCATCATTGTGTTTTTAAACATGGACTCAACTTGTGCTATCGGGACTTGCTTTAATTTCATGACCGTAAATTTAATGAAAAGGAGTAATTAGGAAATAAAACATCCAGAGGTCTTTTCTTGTTTAACTGTTTTTAGGGAAAATTTAAATGAAAACTCTCTTGTTTTCATTCCGTTGATTAATTTGCTTCTTTTCAATTTAAAAATTATGCCTTTCTTTATCACTCATCATTACTGAACTCTAGCTATATTTGAACCATGTTTCAAGCCAATTTTGATTTAAAATCGTACAATACATTTGGAATATCTGCGAAATGTAGTTTTTTCGGCACTTTCTCTTCCGTTGAAGAATTAAAATCGTCTCTGACAGAGGTAAAACGATTGAATTTGCCCTTGATGATTTTAGGTGGAGGAAGCAATATTTTGTTAACAAAAGATTACCACGGAATCGTACTGAGGAATGAAATCAAAGGATTTGCAATAATCAACGAAACCGAAAATCAAGTAATCGTTAAGTCCGGAGCCGGTGAAGTTTGGCATGAATTCGTCATGAAATGTTTGGACCATAATTTAGCGGGTATTGAGAACTTATCTTTAATTCCAGGAAGTGTCGGCGCAAGTCCAATGCAAAATATCGGCGCCTATGGAGTTGAAATAAAGGATGTCTTTCATCGTTTGGAAGCTCTCCATATTGAATCCGGTGAAATTCATTTGTTTGATAAATCGGGTTGCAGATTCGGTTACAGAGAAAGTGTTTTCAAACGAGAACTAAAAGATCAATACGTGATTACAAGTGTAGAATTCGAGCTACAAAAAAACGCTAGAGTAAATACTTCCTATGGCGCTATTAATGAAGAATTGGCCAATAAAAAGATTACAAAACCGACAATTAAAGACGTTAGTGATGCCGTAATTGCTATCCGTCAATCGAAATTACCTGACCCAAAAGTAATTGGCAATGCAGGTAGCTTTTTTAAAAATCCAGTAATCGATATTGAATTGGCAAAAAAAATACTCTTAGAATATCCTGAAATGCCAAATTACCCGGATCGTTCCAATTCGAACCAGACTAAACTAGCGGCAGGATGGCTAATTGAGCAAGCTGGATTCAAAGGAAAGCGAATCGAAAATTATGGCGTACATACCAAACAAGCCCTTGTCCTGGTTAATTATGGCGGCAGCGAAGGAAAAGACATCTATAATCTTTCGAGCGACATTTTAGCAGCTGTAAAAGAAAAATTTGGTGTTGATTTGGAACGGGAAGTGAATATAATGTAGAACTTGGAAAATGGAGCATGGATTATGGAACATTCGCTAAAGCGAATTGATAGATTTAAAAAAATCGAACCTAAATCCATCAGCGAGCAAGGCGAGCGATCTAGGTTCCATAAGTGACGATTTTTATCGGAACGGTCTATATTCCTTCTACCATTCTTCTTCCGTTCCTGAAAACTTATTGTCGTCATCTAACAGCTTTTGCCAATCATACGTCGGATCTTCCGCATCAAAAATGATGGCTTTGTACTCATTGGGGTCAATTTCATGCCGTGTAATTGTTTCTCCGGTATACTCTTCTATCAATTCCAAGAACTCCATTTCAATTTGGGTGTCACAAAAAGACAAAGCTTGACCTCGATTGGTTCCTCGACCGCAACGTCCGCAGCGGTGAACATAATTTTCAGGCTCCTCTGGCAAATCGTAATTAATAACGTATTTCACGGAAGGAATATCTATACCACGAGCTGCAACATCGGTAGTTACCAACACTCGGAATTCCCCTTTTCTAAATTTATCTAATATTTGAAAGCGATCCTTTTGTTCCATTCCTCCATGAAAGAAATGAGATTCCATACCGGCTCTTGCAAGAGCTGCTACCACTCGTTCTGCCCGAACTTTGGTTCGAACAAAAACAATAAACATATCGTCCTCGTATTCACGCAACACATTCTCTAAAAAGAATCGTTTGTCGTCCATTTCCACAAAAGCAACTGCGTGATCTACATTTTTAGCAACAGGGTTCTTAGGCGAAATTTGAATTCGAATGGCATCGCGAACAACAGAATACGCCAAAGATTTAATTTTCTTATCAATCGTCGCTGTGAAAAATAAGGTTTGTCTTTTCTTCGGGATTTTCAAAACGATATCTTGAATATCTTTTAAAAAACCCATATCCAACATTAAATCCGCTTCATCCAGAATGAGATGTTCTACGCCAGTAACATCAATATGTCCTTGAGAAATAAGATCGAACATACGCCCAGGTGTAGCAACCAAAACATCCACTTTTTTTGAAAGTCGCTGAATTTGTTGTTCTTGCTCTACTCCGCCGTACAATCCGAATGATTTAACCGAAGTTTCTTTGCCTATTTCTTGAAAAACTGTATTGATTTGTTGTGCCAATTCACGGGTAGGCACCATCACCAAACAACGAATACCCGAATAATTTTTCCTTCTTTTTCTTTCTAGCTTGTCCAAAATTGGGACAACAAACGCCGCCGTCTTGCCCGTTCCGGTCTGTGCAATAGCCATAACATCCTCACCCTCCAAAATGTGAGGAATCGTTTTGAATTGAATGTCCGTCGGTTTATTGAATTTCATTCGCTCCAATTGCGACTTGATGGATTCGGCGATGGAATAATCTTTGAATTTCATGCTACAAGCTATTCGTTAAAAAGTAAAGGTTAAAAAAAAGTCGAGATGAAAAATATTTCGTCTCGACTTTTTAATATTCTAAATTTAATTTTATTTTTCTGCCTCTTCTGGAGCAGGAACCAAAATACGTCCACAGTGCTCACAAACGATTACTTTACGTTTCGTAGCGATATCCAATTGACGTTGAGGTGGAATTTTATTGAAACATCCTCCACAAGCATCTCGCTCAACACTAACTACAGCCAACCCGTTTTTTGAATTTTCTCTCAAACGCTCGTATGCCGTGATTAATCTTTCATCGATTTTCGCTTTTGCTGAATCCGACTCTTTTTGCAATTTGTCTTCATCCTTTTGAGTTTCAGCAACAATCTCGTCTAATTCTGCTTTTTTCGTTTTCAAATCTGTTTTACGGAACTCCATTCTTTCAAGAGCTTCGTCTAAAACTTCTTTTTTAGAAGCAATTCTGATTTTCGCTTCTTTGGATTTTTTATCGTGCAATTTGATTTCCAATTCTTGGAACTCAATTTCTTTTGCTAAAGATTCAAATTCACGGTTATTTCTAACCTTATCTTGTTGTTCTTTGTACTTCGAAATTGCAAATTCAGCATCTTTAACTGCATTTTTACGATCAGAAATTTCAGTTTCTATCGTTTTAATCTCCTCTTGCATGTTGGAGATACGTGTTCCCAATCCTTCTAATTCGTCTTCCAAATCTTGTACTTCCAAAGGCAATTCACCTCGGATAGTTCTGATTCTATCAATCTCAGAATCAATTAATTGTAACTGAAGCAAAGCATCCATTTTGCTTTCTATTGTCATTTCTTTTTTCGTTGCCGTTGCAGCCATTTGTCAAAAGTATTTGATCGGATTCGTATTTATTCCTGTTAAATGAACCGCAAATTTAGGCATTTTTTTTGTCAATAAATCACCTAATAAATTTGTTGTGAATTGTTCGCTTTCAAAATGCCCTATATCTGCAATAATAATTTGACCTTCTGCATCAAAAAATTCATGGTATTTAAAGTCGGCCGTAATGAAAATATCCGCACCTTGCCGCTTGGCTTCGTTCAACAAAAACGAACCCGACCCGCCGCAAAGCGCTACCTTTTTTATGGTTTTATTTCGAAGTTCCGTATGTCGAATAATACCGCAATTAAAAGTTTCTTTTAAGCTTTTTAAAAATTCTTTTTCCGGCATTTCATTTTCCAATTCACCAATTCGACCCGAACCTTCGTCTTGATTGATATTTGCGATTGAAAATAATTCATACGCCACTTCTTCGTAAGGGTGTGCCTCTTTCAGTGCTCTTACAACCTGACCTTGGGCGTGACTGGGCAAAACAACCTCTACTTTACACTCTTTTTCTCGACTAAGAATATGTTGAACGCCTTTTGTGGGATTCGCTTCTTCATTTGGCAGGTAGGTTCCCATTCCTTCAGAACTAAAACTACATTCCGAATAATTCCCAATATTTCCTGCCCCTGCTTCATGCATGGCCTTAAGAACCTTATCCTTACTTTCTTCGGGAACGTACGTACTCAATTTCATTAATTTATTTTGGACAGGGGATAAAATTTTAGAGTTCTTCAAATTCAACAAAGTCGCCATTTTGTGACTAACGCCAAATTGGTAATTGTCCAAATTGGTATGAATAGCGTACAAAGCAATATTATTTTGAATCGCTTTTATTACCGTTCTTTCTACATAATTTTTACCATTTAATTTTTTCAATCCACTGAAAATTATTGGATGATGAGAAATAATCAAATTACAATTTTTATCAATCGCCTCTTGCACGGTATCCTCAATACAATCTAAAGAAATCAATATTCCGTTCACCTCATCGTCGGGCGATCCAACTAGTAAACCTGAATTGTCATAACTTTCCTGCATAGAAAGTGGTGCTATACTTTCTAAGTATGTCGTAATCTCTTTTATTTTCATGATTTACAGTTGATAGGACAGCCCCATGTTAAAGCCAATTGCAATTGCTTTTTGAATATACGGCGCATTTTTACTGAATGTGCTAGGGATTTGAAACCTTGCTTCTGGAATAACATAAAAGGACCAGTAAGTTCCGTATTGGAACTGAATTCCCGCATTTACCACAGCACTTATTATAAAAGGGTTGAAGGTGGGATCCGACCCTTTTCTTTTATCCTCAAAACTTCCCTTCGCATTAACGGAATTAGTCCAATTTTGATCTTGCGAATAACTCAGCATCATTTGTGGTATAATTCCAGCCCCAACATTAAATTTAAAATAATCTCCGTAAACGACGTCCAATATTAAGGGCATGGATATATAGCGATAGGTAGTTGTGTAATTAAAAGTTGAATCTGCGCCAATATAGGCGTATTTCTCGCCGTTTCGGATGAGACCCAATCCTGTACTAAATCGAAAATGCTTGTTCAACATAGTACGAATACCGATTCCAAAGGACCAAAAATGAGTTGGAACTTCGTCAGCACGCTTTCCGATTTCTTCGCCAAATAAATTTGGATTCGATTTCAAACTTCGATACGTATTAGACCAATTGGTATTAAAATAAATAGAAGTTGAGTTGTCCAATTCTCTTGCCGGTTTGTCTCCAGCATTTTCAATAATTGGCTTCTTTGATTCACTTTCAACTTCTTTTTTTTGTTCCTCGCTACCTATTATTTGACCGAATAAAAAAGGACTTGTTAATAAAGCAAAAACGAATAGGATATATTTTTTATTTTCCATTAAATTTAGGCTTGAAATTTGCTCAGTATTAGAAACAAATATCGCAAATTTGCAGGAGAACTGAAACTAATAGTATGGAAAAAAAGAAAAAAAGCTGGTTAAAGAAAATCCTAATCGGTACAGGTATCACATTTGGGCTTTTAATCGTTGCAATGATTCTAATTCCATTTATGTTCAAGGATAAAATTAAAGATCTTGTCATCGAAGAAGCTAACAATACCTTAACAGCCACACTCGAACTAGGTGATTTTGACTTAACTTGGTTTAGTACCTTCCCCAATTTAACCGTTCAGTTAAAAGAGACAAAAATTACAGGTAAGGACCAATTTGACGGTGTTGAACTCATCAATGCAAAAAACATAAAAGTTCAAGTCAAACTTTGGGATGTTATTTCTGGGGATCAAATTGCCATTCAAAACATTTCATTAATTGAACCTAAAATTGACGTTCGAATTCTAAAAAATGGTATGGCAAATTATGACATTACCATCCCAGATTCTTTGCAAACCGAAGAAGCGGAAGAACCCTCCAATTTCAAAATGAGTCTCCAAAAATATTCCATTACCGACGGACAGATTCGTTATGATGATAGAGAGGGAGACATGTTCGCTGAGATAATCAATTTGAATCACGAAGGAAAAGGCGATTTAACAGCTGACATAATTGATTTTGAGACTTTCACCACCATGGATGAACTAACCTTTTCAATGGAAGGGATTCCTTATTTATCGCGTGTAAAAACCGATGCCAATGTGAATATTTTGATGGAGTTTACTGAAACAACCTCCAAATTCACAATGAAAGAAAATACGTTTAACCTGAATAATTTAAAATTTGCAATTAATGGCTTTTATGAAATGCTTGAAGGT
>JAHEMP010000093.1 GCA_024643585.1 Crocinitomicaceae bacterium
TATACAATGTTTCAACGGATAAAAAATCAATAGAAATAAAATACAATTTCGAACCTGGTGTTTATTTCATCAAGGTGAAAAATAAAACACTCCCGCTCGTAATTAAGTAGATAAAAACAATTATTACAAAAAGCCGAATCTCTTCCAAAGGGGTTCGGTTTTTTATTTCCCAAATCTTGCAATTAACGAATAACTCCTATCTTCGAAAGAAAAAATTAAACTTGCCAAAAATCAAGAACATACTTTACTTATTGATTTTTTCTTTGGTCATTAAATTGATTTACCTTTCTTTTTCATTGACATTTACCCAAGAAAAAATGTACGGTAATGTTTATGAGAAATACATTCAAACTGTCCGTAAATACGACGCCTTTTGGTATCAAAAAATAACTGAGAACGGATACCCCAAAGCAAATTCAAAAAAGGAGATCGGCTATTCAAATGGTAAAGAGTTCAAACAAAGTGAATGGGCTTTTTTCCCTTTTTACCCTAAACTAATGAATGGAATGAATAGGGCTCTTGGATTGAATTACAATTCATCGGCTTTTATTCTAAGTCTACTTTTTTCTTTTTTATCTCTAATTGGAATGTACTGGTTTTCTTTGCTCTTTTTTAAAAACGACAACCAAGCATTGTTTGCAACATTTTTATTTTTCTTGTTTCCTTTTTCCTTCTATTTCTCGATGTTCTATACGGAAGCTCTGTTTTTCACTTTTTTAATCTTTAGTTTTATAGCAATCCACTTCAAAAAAAATCTTGCTCTTTCTTTATTAATTATTCCCCTTATCCTACTTCGTCCCAATGGTCTAGTTTTGTTGATTCCACTTTTTATCTATTTTTTGGAACAAAACAATCTACTTACTAAATGGAAAGTGAACTGGAGCAAACTGTTCACCAAAACCAATGGCATTTGGATTTTTGCATTCCTAACAGGTCCAATTGCCTTTGCCCTTTATTGTTTTTATCAATACAAAATGACCGGATACCCCTTCGCATTCAGCATTGCACAAGCGGGATGGTACAGAGAATTTATGTTCCCACTGTTAGCCTTTTTTAGAAAAGGTGACACAGCTACCCAATTCAATTCCGTTTACACAATAGTTGTGATTGTTTATGCCTTTTCAATTAGAAAAAAACTTCCATTAAGCATGAATGCACTTATCTGGATCAGCCTGATTCTTCCCCTATGCTCTGGTTCCGTGACATCAATGACAAGATTTATATCCATAATCTTTCCAATTTCTCTAATTTTTGCCGGGCAGATCGAAAAAATAAAGTTCAAAATTCCAATTTTAATATTAATTACAACTTTGCATTTGCTTTCATTTTCAACTTGGGTGTTTAATATGGTAATTAGCAACTAAAATTCATCTGATTACTAATTTATTTCAAGTTTTATTAAAAATAATTTCAACTAAAAATCTTGAATAAATTAACATATTAATCAGCAAACTGTTAGAACTTGTCTCCAACCATTGCATACAGTTAAAATCTTCACATAAAAATAAAAACAAAAGTCAATATTTTCATTCCTAAATTAAAGTCCTTAAATTTACGACGCAACTTTTGAGAATTCGTTGACGTCATACTAGCGATTCGAATTAATCAATTTTAATTTAAAATATGAAAAAACTAAAATTAATGAAAGCGTTTTTAATCATCGCTTGTTTATTTTCAACAGCGAACCTGATGGCTCAAAATTTAGGTAATCTTTCAAATGAATGGCTTTTGCTCCAAGAGCAAGATGGCGTGCAAGTTTTCGCCAAATCTGAGCCTTGTAAAATGGCGGAGTCTTCTCCAAAACCCTTCGATATTGCTTTTTTGAAAATCGTAAACAACACAAATTCTGAAAAGAAGGTTGCTTACAATTTTGTTATTGAGTTTACAGAAGGTTGCACTGGATGTGATGAGGAGTTAGAGTCTTTCTTTATTCAAAAGGTTCCTGCCAACTCTACACTGGAAGAAGATTGTAGTTTTAAAGGTCAAGGAATGGCTCACATCATTAGAAATCAAAATTTTAGTGGAGGATGGAATTTTGAAAAAGTTTCCATCACAAATTTGAAAATCGACTAATACTCAATTATGAAAAGAATAGTTTTATTAATTACGATATGCATTGCTATCATTGGTGGTAATTTAAATGCTCAAAGCGCCAACTGCTTTGTATTTATTAACCCAATGGACACAACAATTTGTCCAGGTGACTCTGTATTCATTCAAGCAACAGCCAATCTATTGGACTCGAACCAATTCTTCGATTTCAACACGGGAACACTTCCTACAGGATGGTCAACCACTGGATCGACATTTTTTACAGCTCCCTGTGGTCCAAGCCCTACTAATACACCATATTATTGGGCATCAACAGCTTCTGCAGGAACATACCCTGGTATAACGACAGCGGCATTTGACGTTACTTGTGGAGGTGTTATTATTTTTAATATGGTCTACTCTATTCAAGGTGGATCGACTCCATGTGAAGGACCGGATCAGTACAATGAAGGTGTCAGTTTGCAATATAGCTTGAACGGTGGTTTAACTTGGATTGATATTATTTATTATGCCCCTAACGGAACTACGTTGCCAGCCAATCCTGGCGTAACCACACCCGGAATTTCAGGTGTAACACCTTTTACAAGTTGGAATACATTTACTGTTCCAATTCCATTTGGTGCACTTTCTACTAGCACCATGTTTAGATGGACGCAGCTTTCTACATCTGGATCTTGCTGTGACAACTGGGGATTAGAAAACATTATCATCAATTCCTCGGGAGGAACATGCGGAACAGAAACAGTAGTAAACTGGAGTACAGGTTTAACCGACACCCTTTCTTTTTGGATTACGCCTACATCGGACACAACATTGTGGGCAATTGTATATGACACATTAGGTATTCAGCAATGTGTTTCCGATACAGTTCAGATTAACTTGTTTGATGGAAACTTTTCATTCAACTTGCCTCCCACTGCCAATGTATTTTGTCCGAGTGCGTCAACACTTGTCGGAATTAATTCTGTAGTTGGTGCAAGCTTACCGGTTTCCTACTCTTGGACATTGCCTCCAGCAACATTGCCTATATCTACGGGTGCTTCTGCCACTCTAACAGGGCAAGGCGTAACCCCTGACCAAATTTGGTACTACGTTGATGTTACGGATAACTGTGGTTACATACAAACGGACAGTATTATGCTCAACGTTAACCAAACATTGAGTATAAGTAACATTTTAATGAATCCGCAAATGAATTGTTTGCCCAATGGAACAGCCACGGCTATTGTACAGGGTAACCAAGGGCCAATTACGTACAACTGGACAAATGCCTCCGGAGGTCAAGTATCAGCTACAAGCAGTGTAACCAATGCTGCCTCAGGATGGTATTATATTTCCGTTACCGATAACGTTTGTACTACCAGTGATAGTATATTTATAACACAAGTTTTAATTGATAACATCACCTATAATTTACAAGATACAGTAACGACAAACTGCCCGAATGGAACTGTTGTAGCAAATGTTAGTTCTTTGGCAAATGCTTCCTTCCCAGTTACTTTTAACTGGACTACTGGACCGAATGCAACTGGTACTACTATCAGTACGTTGAGTTTTGCAAATTTACAAGGAAACGGGGTAGCTCCGTCTTTCATACCATATTACATGACATTTACAGATGCATGTGGATATACACGTTCTGATACAGTAATCTTGAAAGTTACGAACATCAATAACTTGAATTTCAACCTACCAGATACTTTGTTTAAATATTGTCCTGGCGATTCGGCATTAGCGCAAATTACTGGCTTGACGGGTGCACAGGCACCAACAACTTATTTGTGGTCAAATGGAAGTACGCTCAACAATAGTTGGTTAACATCCACAGGCCAATCTCCAACAGAGAACATTACCTATTCAGTTACCGCAACAGATGCTTGTGGATTTACCAAAACTAAATCGGTTGTTCTGAGCATTGAAAAACTGCTGAACATTACCAGTGTAACTTCAACACCTGCAAGTTCTTGTAACCCTACCGGTGAAGTTGTTGCTACTGTTGCCGGAAATACTGGAACGGCTATTTTCCAATGGGAAGACTCTTTGAATTACATTACAGCAGGAGCTGGTGATTCTATTGCATCCTCTTCTTGGAACAATATAGGCTCAGGTTGGTACTACTTTACAGTTACCGATGACGTATGTAGCGATTTGGATAGTATTGAAGTATCGATGCTAAATCCTCCAATTGCATCTTTTACAGCCTCTGCAATTGACGGATGTGCTGGAGTTGAAATCACTTTCAATAATACAAGTCAAAATACTGCAACGTATGTTTGGGATTTTGGAAATGGAAATACTGTAAATGTGCCGAACACGGCACCTCAAACACAGCAGTTTTTCACTTCATCTGTTGTAACTTTAACGGCCACAACAGCAGGTCCTGCGCCTTGTTCTTCAACCGCAACAACCAATATTAGTATTGTAGTTTGTGGATGTACAGATCCAAATGCGATCAATTACGACCCGAATGCTGTAGTACAAGGAGGTACTTGTATTTACCCAATTCCTGTGGTTGAAGATCCAAATGTCTTTACGCCAAATGGAGATGGTCAAAATGATTTATTCTTCTTCGAAACAACATACACTGTTGAGTTTGAATTGACTATTACCAATAGATGGGGTAATGTCATGTATGACAAGACTTTAGATTTGACTCAACCAATTGGCAATCAAGGTTGGGATGGTAAAACTCCAGGTGGAGCTGAAGCTGAGACTGGTACTTATTTCTATAAATACACTGCAAAAGGTGTAAATGGAGACGAAGTATCTGGTAAAGGTTTCCTACAGTTGTTAAGAGACTAATCTTTTTCAAATAGATAAAATAAGGGTTCGATTTTCGAACCCTTATTTTTTTGAATGATATTTTCAAAATAGTGTTGGGCTAATACCTAACGAATTAATGGAATTAAATCTATTTCATTAACTTTAAAGAAATACAAAACAATGGACATAAAACTAGCCGTGTTGATTGACGGCGACAACATACCATCAGCGTACATAAGCGAAATGATGGAAGAAATTGCAAAATATGGAAACCCAACCATTAAAAGAATATATGGAGATTGGACAAAGCCACATTTGACAAAATGGAAAAATTTGTTACTTGAAAATGCTATTACCCCTATTCAACAATATGGCTATACGACAGGCAAAAACGCTACGGATTCCGCAATGATTATAGATGCAATGGACATATTGTATTCGGAAAAAGTCAATGGTTTTTGCTTGGTGTCAAGTGACAGTGATTTTACGAGATTAGCGACACGCCTTCGAGAGGCTGGAATGCAAGTTTATGGAATCGGGGAACGGAAAACGCCGAATCCTTTTATTGTGGCTTGCGACAAATTCATTTACATTGAAATTCTAAAAAAACAATCTGAAGAAAAAGAGGCTGGTGAAGATTCAGAACTAAAAGTCAGTGAAAAAGAACCCGTAACTCAAAAAGTAATCCAATTTATTTCGAATAGCATAAGTGATTTAGCGGATGATGACGGATGGGCATTTTTAGGCGATCTTGGCGGATTATTGCAAAAAAAACAACCAAATTTTGATGCTCGTAATTATGGTTTTTTGAAATTAACACCATTAATAAAGTCAATTCCAAATTTTGAAGTCCAACAGCGTGAAAGTCAAAATGGCAGATATAAACTTATTTATGTGAAAGTAAAAGAAAAGTCTGCGGTTCAAAGAAAAAAAACCTCATCACAAAAATCTACTAGAAAAAAATAAATGCAGTCGTCTAGTCTGAAAGATATTAAATCGGATCTCAAAAATTGTACGCAGGAAGAGTTGCTAGAATTGACCTTGCGTTTGCTACGCTTCAAAAAAGATAACAAAGAACTTATCAGTTATTTGCTTTATGAATCGGAAAACGATTTTGTATTCATAGAAACATGCAAAGAGGAAATGGAAATGGCTTTTCAACAAATAAATAAATCCAATTTCTTTTTTATTCGCAAAGGCATTCGGAAAACCCTTTCATTAACCAAAAAAAATATCCGTTACGCCCAAAAAAAAAATATCGAAATTGAGTTGTTACTGCATTTCTGTAGACTTTTAATTGAGTTTCGGCCATCGGTAAAGAATAATAAAGTTTTAATGAACACACTAGAAACTCAAGGTCGGATGATAAAAAAAGCCATTTCAACCATGAACGATGATTTGAAACACGACTATGGCGTTTTGATGGAAGAAACTTTTGAAAAATTGCATTGAACTAATAATTTGACCCATTTCACACCTTAAATTTGAAGGATGTAATTCCCGACACAAAAATTAAAGCTTTTAAATGTAGTCCTTGACATTTTCTGTAATAACAGTTCGTTCAATATAACCTATCAACCAAACAAATTGACGGCTTTAATTAATGAATGTAGGGAAGGTTTAAAAAAAATCAATTAGCTTAGCCAAATCTAAAAATCACAGATAATAATTATGAGTTTTCGCACGCTTACAAACAAAATACCTGGAAAATTAAAAGGCCTTTTCTTTTACTTACGAGTTGATAGAATCATACCAATTCACTTGTTGCTTTTTACTGGTCACATGGCAGAATTGTCTCGATGGATTGCGAAAAACAAAAAACAAGGGCACCACGATTTTTACTCCAGCAAATTTGAATATGACAAGCGTGAGGAAATGTTTGAAAAGATAATTCTAGCCGAATCGTTAGACTCAAACATAGATTATTTTGAATTTGGAGTTTCCAAAGGTGGTTCGTTCAGATGGTGGGTAAACAGACTCCAAAATGAAAATGCAAAATTCTTTGGGTTTGACACATTTTCCGGATTACCGGAAGATTGGGGTTTGTTTAAAAAAGGTGACATGGACAATGGAAACGAACCTCCTCAAATAGATGACAGCAGACACACTTTTTATCAAGGATTATTTCAACAGACTCTCCTTCCCTTCTTAAGCCAATACAAGGTAGAACAGAGAAAAATAATTCACATGGATGCGGACCTTTATTCCGCAACTCTTTACGTTTTAACACTTATGACTCCCTACCTAAAAAAAGGCGACATAATTTTCTTTGATGAATTCAACGTTCCGATGCATGAGTACAAAGCACTTAAGGATTGGTCCAACTCTTTTTATGTTGAATTTGATGTTTTAGGCAGTGTCAACAATTTCTATCAGTTGGCTATAATTATAAAATAATCCTGACTTTAGGAATTTTAAAGTCATTTTCAGGAATTTATTAATAAACTTTTGATGTTTATATACAAAGGCTAGTTGCAAGATTAAAAGCAAGTTAAGTGTTAAATTTCTTCTTTATTTAACGTTTATTTGTAATTTTTTCGTACCATTGTTGTGTAATGTATAATCAAAAGGCAAATAATCTCCATTTGTCTCTTGTTGTATATCTTTGAAAATAGATAATACAATATTCTCTCCCTCCATCCATGATGGAAGTATCTTCTTATTAATCCTTGATTTATGAAAAAAAATTTCCTCTCCAGATTTCTAATTATTTCAATTTTTCCTTTCTTTTCTTTCAGTCAGACCATTGATTCCAATTGGGTCAATATGATGGAAGATCCGAGCGCCAATTTCTACGATGTTCAAAATGTCTTCAATGATTATTGGAGGAATAAAACCATTGAAAAAGGAAAAGGCTATAAGGCCTTTAGACGCTGGGAAAACTACATGGAACCTCGAGTATATCCAAGTGGAGACATGACTCTTCCATCCCAAGCCTATCCAAATTACAAAGCATGGATTGATGCCGGACTTGGCGACCCATTACCTATAGCCAGTGTAGCAAACTGGACTCCTCTTGGGCCCTTCGGGGCGTCGATTGGAGGAGGTGCGGGTAGACTAAATTTCGTTCGATTTGACCCAACCAACTCAAGTACAATTTATGTAGGAGCTCCAGATGGAGGACTTTGGAAATCGACCAATTCAGGCGTTAGTTGGACAACAAATACCGATCAATTGACGGTTATTGGATGTACCGATATCGCCATCAACCCATTGAACACTCAAATCATGTATCTAGCGACAGGAGATGGTGAAGCGGGTGATTCCTATAGCATTGGTGTGTTAAAGTCAATAGATGGCGGTGCAACATGGAATACCACAGGGTTG
>JAHEMP010000094.1 GCA_024643585.1 Crocinitomicaceae bacterium
CATCACTTTCAAAAGAAAATTTAAGTTGCATATTCGAAACGAAATAGCTTGAACCAATGTTGATTACGTGAACTTGAACCCAATCATCATGCAATGGAGTCCATTCCGAAGCAACAGCCAAAGTAGACAAAGAGGAAGAAAGCAGGGTTTTTCTTACCGACCAAGTTTCACCACAATCATTTGTTACGTGCACTCTCAAAACTTCAAAATCAGATGCTGTTCTCTTTCTGTGAGCATATTTGAAACTGAAAGTTACCGGTTGACTTGTTGGCACACCCGATAAATCAAATGGATTTGAATTTAATTCAGTAATTGTTCCTGTCGGGTGAGTGTAATTGCGTAATCTGAGTGATTTTGAACCTTCTGAAGCCGCAAAAGATATAACCTCAAATGAACTTGCTGCAGTGCTCGTCGTTCTCCAAAAAGAAGAAGTATTGGTCAACGAAGTGTACGACTCGAATCCTTCTAAATAAGGCAAAGTAACTCCACTTGGTAAAATGGTAATGAAACTTGTTTTCGTTGTTGACTGGCTGTTGACACTGTCGGTTGCCACTAAAGTAACAGTATATGTGCCTGGTGCACTGTAAACAACTGATGGGTTCTGAACGGTCGAGCTCGAAGGTGTAGCACCAGGAAAAGACCAAGTCCAACCTTTAACATTGTTAAATGATTCATCGTAAAAGTTAACAGTTTCACCTGCACATACGTATTGAGAGGTAACGGAAAAATCTGCTTTACAGATGTACAAATTACTATCTGCGCCTGTGGCAATTAAATTGGCTGTTGTGCTAATATTATTCCTCCCTCCTATTGTAGAATTCAACGCGGTTCGCATTTTTAAAGCTTGTCCCGGTGAATACATTTTAGAACAATAGGAATAGTTCATGTAATTTTCTACTGGATCAACTTGATCAAATCCCCAATAAGCATTGTCTAGATCACAAGTATTTGCTGTTAGCTGACAAGAAGTATTTCCAATTGTTTCCGGTGTATCGTCCACCCCATCATCTGCATTAGGTGCGGTTGAACAATTCGATGCCAATCCAGGATTATTTGTACCTCCCCAAACATGTGGTAAATTCAACCAATGTCCAACTTCGTGTGTTAAGGTGCGACTAGTATAAACGGAACTTGTTCCAATTGCACCAACATAATTTTGCAATACCCAAATCCCGTTTTTCATGGATGTACCTATACTATTGTTTGGTCTGTATGTATAACCAGCCGCTCCGCCTATGTCTTCGCAAATAAATACATTCATGTATTTGTTTCCAGGCCACTGGCCATTGTAAACGTCATTGTTACCAACTATTACATCTACTTGATTTCCTCCATCCGAACCATCAGATGTTATTGCATTTCTAGTTCTCGTTATTCCATTGAAACATTGTCCATTTGGAGCCTTTGTAGCATAAACAAATTCGATTTCTACGTCTGCAGGAGTTCCCTGAAAAGGTGCATAAACATTGTTCGCATCAGCATTTTGTCTTCTAAAGTCTCTGTTCAAGATAAAAAGCGCGTTGTCAATTTGAGCTTTGGAAATGTTTTCGGGGCCTCCATTGTGCAAAACGTGAAAAACAACTGGTATACGGTATATTATTCCTTTTCCAGGAATATCACCTTTCGTTTTTCCATTTTTTTCTTGTGAATTTAGAGCTGCTTGATCTTTATCCCATTGTTTTTTAAATTCAGGATTTTGAAGCAATTTAGCAAGTTGGGTGTGCTCGTGACAATATTCAATTTCCTCACCTTCTCTGCAATTTTGTTTGTCGACTACTCTTTGAGCGAACGTGAAAGTTGTTGTAAATAAGGAAACAACAACAATTCCAAAAATATTTTTTATCATGTAAAATGTAATTTAAAATAACCTATTAAAAAGGGTGCTTATAACTTTTGGAGAAAACACCGTTCTATTAAAACAGCGCAAGTTATGTAAAGGTTGTGACAGACTGAATAAAAATTATTCAAATCTAACTTATAAATGCATAATTAAAGGAAGCCTAAGATGTAATTTTTCTTTTTATAGTCCGTTTTTATTGAAAAAAACGAGTTCTATTATTGCAAAGCCATTACATCTCATTTATGTCCATAAATCGTTGTACATTTTTCGAAGTGCCGAAAACAACGAGCGTATCGTCTTCCAAAATTTCGGTGTCACTCGAAGGAACTCCTAATACGTGTTGCTCTTTCAATTCTTCTCCGTTCTTGTTAACGCTAAAAGCTCTTTTAATGGTGACTAGCGTTAATTCATATTGATTTCTGAATTCAATATTATCAATACTTCTTCCTAAAATTCCTCTTGGCGCAACAATCTCTGCAATTTCATAATCATCAGGGAGTTGTAAAAAAGACAAAATACTTGGGTTGATTAATTTCTCACGGACTACGAATGCAACCTCATCCTCAGGGGTAAGTATTTCTTGTATTCCTATCTTTTCAAGAATAAGTTTTTGGTGAACTCCACTAGCCCGTGCGATAATTCTGCTTGCTCCCAAATCCAATAAATGAACGCATGTCAATACCGTCGCTTCGAAGTTTTCACCAATGGCGACAACCACCGCATCCATGTCAGTAATGTTCTGGGATTGTAGCGCTTTTTTATCTGTTGCATCCAACGCAACGGCATAGGCTACCTCATCTTTAATAGATTCTATTTTTTCCTCATCTGGATCGAAGGCAAATACTTGTGCTCCCTTTTCTGCAAGACGTTTTGCAATGTTAATTCCATATCGTCCTACTCCTATTACTGCAAATTTATTGTGTTTCATAGCTTCCTTAATTATGCTAATGCTAGTGTTAAATCAGATAGTAAATCTTCGGCATCTTCTACTCCAACACTTAATCGTATTAGAGAATCGACAATACCTGTTTTGTCTCTTTCTTCTTTTGGTATTGAACCATGCGTCATAGTTGCCGGATGTCCAATGAGGGACTCAACTCCACCCAAGGATTCCGCCAAGGCAAATATTTTGACTTTACTGACCAATAAAAGGGCATCTTCTAATTTATTCCCCTTCAAGGTGAAAGACAACATTCCTCCAAAACCTCTCATTTGGTTTTTTGCAACCTCATGATTAGGATGGTCCTCAAAACCTGGCCAATAAACCTTGTCTATTTTCGGATGCGCTACCAAAAAACGAGCGACTTTCTCTCCGTTTTCGCAATGTCTTTGAACCCGTAAATGCAAAGTTTTTATTCCTCTCAACACTAAAAAACAGTCCATTGGAGCTGTAATCGCTCCATAGGAATTTTGTATTCTGTATATTTCTTTCGCGATAGTCTCATTGGATGTGACCAATGCTCCCATGACTACATCTGAATGACCCCCGAGAAATTTAGTCGCTGAATGCATCACAACATCTGCTCCCAAATCGAGCGGATTTTGCAAATAGGGTGTAGCAAATGTGTTGTCAACACAAAGAATCGCACCTGCTTCTTTTGAGATTTGTGCGATGCCTTTGATATCAATTATGTTCATCATTGGATTCGTAGGTGTTTCTACCCAAATCAGTTTTGTTTTTTCGTTGATGTGTTTTTTTATTTCCGCAATATCTCCCATTCCAACAAAATGGAATTTAATGCCGTATTTCGCAAAAATCGTACTAAATAAGCGATAAGTCCCTCCATACAAATCATTTGTTGAAACAACTTCGTCTCCAGGATTTAACATTTTAATCAAACAATCTATTGCTGCCAAACCCGAGCCAAAACACGCCCCAAATTTACCGTTTTCTATAGCTGCAATGTTTTTTTCCAAAGCATGACGCGTTGGGTTTTGTGTTCTCGAGTACTGGTATCCTTTGTGGTTTCCGACTCCGTCCTGCACATAGGTAGATGTCTGGTAAATAGGCGTCATAATAGCGCCTGTCGCCGGATCGGGTTCAACCCCTGCGTGAATGGCTTTCGTGCCAAATTTCATTTTACTTTCTTCCACCTTACAAAATTAACAGAATAAAGTAATCGAGGTATTCCGATTTCCCCATTTCTAAATGTTTAGATGTTTTGACCATTTCTTTATCAAGACTTTGTGTAAATTCGCTGAACATACGATACAAAAGGCAGTTGCAACAGGCAGAACAATATACTATAACAGATTTGGCAGATGAGATTAGAGTCTTTAGTCGAAATGACGTATTGGTAAATATTGGCGATGCACCAAAAGTTGATTTGGATGCAACATCTTACAGTTTCAAAATTCAACCTGACCAAACCATAAATAGAATTGCCAAAACAGCTCGCCAACTATTTAAAGAAAATGGAGCGCATGTCTTTTGCCTTTCTGAAGCTTTGTTGAAATGGGAATGGAAAGGAAAAATATGTGCAAGTCCAATATTATTGTGCCCAGCAAATATCTCCTTCAATAAAATTAAGCAAGAATACCAAGTTGACTTCAACCAAGAGGATGCATTTGTGAATCCGTTTTTACTTGTTGAGTTTCAAAAACAGTTCGACTATATTTGGCCACAACTCCCCTTTTTAGATACGAATTGGGAGCACGTCGCAAATGAAATGAATTCCCTCGGTTTTACCATTGAAATATTCGATGACTTCCACTACGGCAATTTCCATCACCACAGATACAATGTTTTAAGGGACGTTGAATATCTAGAGAATCTAACGGATTACAGCACACCACTTAATCAGATTTTAAATGTCAGTGAAGATCGTAAAAGCAAGGATTTAAAATTAACCGACAAGAATTTATTTGCAGCTGATATTGATCAAAGTTCAGTTTTCAGCGAATTAAAAACAAAGAACCTTGTCGTTCAAGGTCCACCAGGAACCGGAAAATCGCAAGTAATCGGGAATATCCTTGGCAAATTGCTATACGGTCAATATTCCACGATTGTAGTTTCAGAAAAACGAGTTGCCTTGGATGTTTTAAAGGTCAAATTATCAGAATTTGACCTAGACAAATATTGCTTTCTACCGGAATACAATTCAGCAACTCATGAATTTATTCAACAACTCAAATCAACCTGGTTGTTTTTGGAAAGCAATGATCAAAAACCCCCTTTTCAATTAAATCTGTCTCGGGAAAAGAAATCCGCTTTGCAATTTAAATTGGATGTGATCTCCAAAAAGGATTTAATTGGTGGTATTGGGTTTACAACTTTTCAAAATTTATGCGATAAATACGATCTATCAAATGTCCGCTTCAACATTCGATCGGCACAAATTCAATCTTTTATAGAGAATAAGGAATTCATAAGTAAGTCGTTTGAAACAAAATCATTTGTGCTGTTCAAATATCTTCCGTTCAGACTATTTGAAAAAGACCATTTCGAACAATCCATCCGAAATATTGAAAACATTGAAAATCGCTATTCCGCATTAAAAGAAAAATTTGAACTGGAAAATGGCAGTGATTTGCTTTTGTTAATGAAAAAAGCTGCCTTTGCTCAAATCATATCCAATGAAAATCAAAAAGACTATTTCCCCATATTAAAACCAAATTCAGCGGACAGAAAGAAATTTAATCGCTTGTCAAAAAAGTACTTTGTCCTTAGAAAAGAGGTTCAACTTTTAGCCGAAGAAAAAAAGAACTGGAAAGTAGAGCCTACAAAACTAGAGACCTCCTCTTTGATTTCATTGCTAGAAGAAGCAAATTTTATTCAAAAATTCAAACTCAAAAAAAGGCTTCATCAACTTCTGAAGAGCAAACAAATTTCATTTGCCCCTGCTTTAGTAAATTGGCTAGAATATCTGACAAAAAAAGAACAATATCATCTAGTTGAAAAAGAGCTTCTGGAAATTGGCGTTTCCACTGAAACCGAGATTGACTGGTTAAAAAATATTACACCAAAAATAAACGAAGAAGATTGGCAAAGTTGGTCACTTCAAAACAAAAAAGAAAACAAGAAACTCGCGGATAGTAATGCGGCGTTAAATTCTTTCTACAACGATTTAAAAAATCATGTGAAACTAGACGAGGAATTATCTTTTCCCTCGTTTTTCGATTCTTTCAATAAGAATATATCCTTACTGATAACGCAACGTGAGAACCTTGTTTCGCTTTCAGAATCTTTGTACAATCAAATGGCCCTTCATACGTCAATTGAAGAACTCGAAAAAGAAATTCTAAAAAGCAATTGGCTTCAATTTGTTGGCCAATATCCCTCATTTGAGAATTTTAATTGGACCAATTTGTCGGTGTATTTGGACGAAATAATTGCAATTCAAAAACAAGAATCCGCTGACTTTGCTGCAGAAATCGTGTCAATGATCAAGGCAAAATTTGAAGCTTTGCTAACTTTAATAAATACGTCAAATCGAAAATTGTCTGAGGAGGATAAAGAGCGCAAATCGAAATTAAAGAAAGGGCGTTCTATTTTGGTAAAAGAATTCGCCAAAACGAGGAGTCATCCGACAATTCGAGAGTTATTGATTTCTCCTGCCAAAGAATGGATTGAATGCCTTTTGCCTATTTGGATGGTAAATCCTTCGCAAGTAGCCGAGTTCTTCCCCATTGAAAAAGAGCAATTTGATATTGTTTTGTTTGATGAAGCAACACAAATTCCTTTTGTCAACTCCCTTGGCGCATTATACCGATCTAGAAGAACTTTAATCGTTGGAGACGAACAGCAAATGACACCAACCTCATTTTTCAAATCGGGTGAATCGGAGCCAATCGATTTGTTGCATCAAGGAAGATTCACTTGGAATAAGGTAATGTTGAAACACCATTATAGGAGTCAACATCCTGATTTAATCTATTTTTCTAACAAACATTTTTACAACAACGAATTGATTGCATTCCCAAGTGCAACAAGTAATCAGGAGGTGATGAAATGGCATCCCATTAAAAACGCGAAATTCGTTAATAGAGAAAATATCGAAGAAGCGAAAGCAATAGCCTTATTCTTGGAAACTGCTTTAGCCAAGAACGAGTCGTTGGGAATTGTTGCATTCAGCGAAACACAATTGTCTTGTATTTACAGTCATTTGTCGACTGAATCTCGGCAAATTTTAGAGGAAAGAATAGATGACAACACCTGCTTTTTTAGAGCTCTAGAAAACATACAAGGGGATGAATGTGACCATCTGGTTGTTAGCTTGGGTTATGCGCCGAACGAAGAGGATAAGTTGCTGTTAAATTTTGGACCATTGAATCGAAAAAGTGGTCGAAGAAGATTAAATGTTTTACTCTCCAGGTCCAAGAAACAGTTGGATTTCTTTTCGTCCATTCAATCATCTGATTTGGCTTTAAGTTCAAATGATTCTTTAAATCTTTTGAGGCAATTTTTACACCAGCTAGAGAATAAAAAAGTGGTGGATCCATTCGCATTTCCTTATGAGCTTGAGGTACAAATGGAAGAGTCTAATTCCGGAACTACTCGATTGGCCAAAATCCATCGGATTACTGAGAAAATAACAGATGTAAATGAATTAATTACCCTGCACCAGGTTCTTTCGGAGCGAGGATGGGAAATCCAATATTTGTAAAAAATGACCTTTTTAAGGTATATACATTTAGTAACGATAGACTTAATTTTGTGAGTCAAATGGTAAACACATTAACAAACTTGCAAATCGGTGAAAAAGCGATCATAAGCGGGCTAAAACCCGGTGATTGTCAGAATGCCTTGTTGGCTCTCGGTTTTCTAACCGGGAAATCGATTGAAGTAACGTTAAAAGCTCCATTTAATGGTCCAATTGCTGTTCGATTAGGGCAAACATTAATATCTTTGCGATTAGAAGAAGCTTTACAAGTTTTGATTGATACACCCAATCGTTAATGAAAAAAATCGCCCTATTTGGCAATCCCAACACTGGGAAAAGTTCATTGTTTAACCTGCTTACTGGACTAAACCAGAAAGTTGGAAATTATAGTGGCGTTACTGTTGAGATTAAAACTGGACAAATTAAAGGTGCACTCAACAAGCACCAAATCATTGATTTTCCTGGAACGTATAGTATTTTCCCAAGAAGCTCAGAAGAGAAAATAGTTTACGATGTTCTATCAAATCCTTCTTCAGAGTCCTACCCTGATGTATGTGTTGTTGTTGTAGACGCTTCAAATTTGGAGAGAAATCTTTTACTTTTTGATCAGATATATGATTTAGAATTGCCGACTATTCTTGTCCTAAACATGTCTGATGTTTCTGCTCGAGCTGGCTTAGTAACGCAAATTGCAGC
>JAHEMP010000095.1:0-5891 GCA_024643585.1 Crocinitomicaceae bacterium
TTATGCTGACCCAAATACGGGAGAAATTTATATGGTTTCAAACAGAAAATTCAATGGGTTGACGCAACGCTTTTGGTCAGGAAATAACACACCGTTCTTGGATATGTACAAGGCGAAGCTTTCTTTTGACAACGAAATTGTTGACGAAAAGCTCGTCTCTGAAAAAGCAAATACCAACTTTCACGATGGCCCACTTGCTTTTCACCCTGATGGTCATAAGGTCTTTTTTACACGTAATAATTTTGTAAAAAAGCGCAAAGGCAGATACGATGACAAGGGTATTCAAAACCTAAAGTTGTATTATGCTGATATAGATAAAGAAGGAAAATGGATAAATATTCGGGAGGTGCCTTTCAACAATCAAGCCTATTCAGTCGGTCACCCAGCCTTTTCGAAAGACGGCCAAACCATGTATTTTTCTTCAGATATGCCCGGAGGTTACGGTGGTTCAGATATTTATGAAGTTGCTATTTCCGAAGGCATTGTAGATATGGCATTTGGCACACCAGTAAATATGGGAGGAGCAATAAATACTGAAGGACAGGAAATGTTTCCATGGACTGATGCCTCTTCCAACCTTTTCTTCGCTTCGGATGGACATCCAGGATTCGGCGGATTAGACAATTACGTTGTCCTGAATGTTTTGGATAAGAAAAATGCAACGGCAATGAATCTTGGAGAACCCATAAATTCGAATCAGGATGACTTTGCATTTATTATGTCAAATACCCAGAATACAGGTTATGTATCTTCAAACAGAATGGGAGGAAAAGGCGATGACGACATGTATTCTTTTAAAATGCTAGAACCATTCAAAAAAATCCTCAGAATAGAAGGCGTAGTTGCAGATAACAAATCCAACGCGATTGTACCGGGTGCGTCGGTAAATTTAATGGATGAAACAGGTAACCTTGTTGCTTCGATGGTTTCGGATGAAAATGGGAAATATTCGTTTCCAGTAGATCGTGAATTGAATTATAAAATCATAACCCAAAAGGAAAAGTATTTTGATAATAATGAGACCTTTTCAACCAAAGGGATTTCCGATGATATTTCGCAAATCAAGCGGGATATATTGCTATTAAAAGACCCGGGTTTGGGTATCTATGCTCTCGTCACGGATAAAAGATCGGGACAGCCCTTGGAAAATGTTAAATTGAAAATTGTTGACTTGACTTCTGGTCTAGTGATAATTGATGGTTCAACACCAATAACGGGTGATATTTTAAAACCATTGGTAGACAATAAAATAGGAGATTGTTTAAATTATCAGATTACTGCTGTTAAAGAAGGGTATTTGGGTAAATCAGTTAAGTTAAATTATTGCATTGAAAAATCAGGATTGATAAATATTCACCAAAAATTAGACATAGCATTAAGTAAACTTGAAGTTGGATTGAATTTGGCCAAAGCAATGGATATGCGTCCTATTTATTTTGATTTGAACAAATCTACGATCAGAAAGGATGCAAGAGTTGAATTGGATAAGATTGTAAAAATAATGAACGATTATCCGAATATGGAAGTAGAGCTTGGTTCGCATACCGACTGCAGAGGAAGTTATTTGTACAACGAAAAACTCTCTGATAGCAGAGCCAAGTCGTCAGCTGCTTACATAAGAAGTAAAATCACGAATCCAGAACGTATTTATGGAAAGGGATATGGTGAATCCGTCCTCTTGAACGATTGTGGATGTGAAGGTAAATTGAAATCCAACTGCTCCGAAGAAGAACACGAATTGAATAGAAGAACTGAGTTTAACATTGTGAAAATCGGAGATGAGGTTATGCGCGTGATTGACGCTTCAACAAATACACTTGGTAACTGAAAGAAAAAATAAAGGATAAAACAAAACTCCATATACACATCTTCAAACAATGGAGATGTGTTTTTTTATATCTTTGAATTCGTGAAAGATCAGATAAAAAAAGAATTGGCAAAATTGATTAGATCCTTTAATCGGAAGGGTTGGTCTCCTGCTACATCCACAAACTATTCATTCAGAATTTCTGAAGAACCGAATACAATAGTCGTTTCCAGGTCAGGAATAGATAAAGCTTATTTTACGAAAGACGATTTTATTGAAGTGAATAGGAAAGGTGAAGCGTTGCCGGCATTTGAAAGTCAACGTCCGTCGGCTGAAACGCTTATTCATTGCTCAATTTACGATTTGTTTCCTCAAGCACAATTTGTTTTGCATAGCCATTCTGTCTATCCGGTTTTATGGTCAATGAAACTCCAAGAACAAATTATCTTTCAAGGTTATGAAGTTCAGAAAGGTTTTGACGGACAAAAAAGTCATTTGGATGAAGTGTGCATTCCTATTTTGGAAAATAGTCAAAATATGGTCGAATTTTCAACTTGGATGGAAAACAGATCAGCTGAATTTACCAATCATTGTTTCCTAATAAAAGGCCACGGAACGTATGCCTGGGGTAAAACGTTGTTTGAAGCAAAACGGCATTTGGAAACGTTGGATTATTTGTGTGAACTAGAGTGGAAAAGAAATTTTGAAAGTAAATAATTATGGCTATTTTAAATATTCCAGATCCTAAAATTTCTATACATAAACCAGAAGAAATAAAAACCTATTTAAATAACAAAGGTATTTATTTTGATCAGTGGCAATGTGATGTGCAGTTTGATGACGCAGCAACTCAACAGAATATTTTAATGGCGTATGAAAAGGATTTAGGACCTTTTATGCAAAACGGTGGCTACCAGACAGCCGATGTTATTTCCATCAATTCGTTAACAGAGAATTACGAAGCCATACGCAATAAATTTTTAGCAGAACATACACACACTGAAGATGAAATACGGTTTTTCGTGGATGGAGAGGGTTTATTTTGGTTCAATTTGGAGGGAGAAAGCGTTTTCAATGTACTTTGTCAGAAAGGCGATTTGATTTCTGTCCCTGCAGGAACAAAACATTGGTTCGATGCCGGAGAAACGAAACCATTTGTAAAGGCGATTCGAATTTTTATTGATACTAGCGGCTGGGTGCCACACTATACTTCTTCGGAAATAGAGAAGAAATATTTGTAACTCATGAATTCGAAATTCAGTTAGAATCTGTAAACGTATCCTATGTGAATCCCAATGTAAGCAAGTGGCGTTACATACAATTCAGCAATTTTATGTTCGTGCAGATTGTTGGATGAAACATTTACAAATTGCGTTGTAATATCTCTGTTTTCGTCGTTTTGACCATTTGCAACGCCATGTACTTCATTCTGCATGTATTTAATGTTAACATACTTAAAATCGCGAAAGCTGCTAATGTAGTTTATTCCAAGATTAAGACGGTGTTTGCCGCTATAATCGGAGCTCGACCACAATCTTCCCAAATCGATATCTAAACCTATTTCACCTCCATAAATAGCACCAGAAAAACGCTGTGTTATTCTCTTCTCCAAAGGTTTGCAATCATCTTCGTCCATAGGGTCGGCTATTCTTATTTTTGAACGCATGGCACCTATTCCAACTTGTGGCATTATATAAAGTCTATATGCCGACATGTCATTTCCAGTCATGAACCGCATTCCCAGTAATAATTTATTGTAATTGCTAGAATACGATACATCAGTAACAGTCTTGCTCCCATCGTCAAACATATAGGTTTGCTCTAAGGTTTTGCTTGAATAATTTCCCAAGTTACCGCGCAATTCCAGCGCTAAAGGAATACGATTGTTTGGCTGATAAGTAAAATTTAGACCCATTCCACTTGAAACACTTGCATTGGGCATAATCTGTTTAATCGGAATATCAATTGGGATATAAGCCCCAGCTTGCATACGTTGTGCACAAATTGACAATGGAAAAACAATAAGGAGTAGGTATAAATTTTTCATATTGATCATATTAACAGTTAAACATTCTGTGCAATATCTATACCAATTTATGAAATTTATCCTTCGAATTAAAATCTATTTTCAGGTTTGCTTACTTTTGTAACGATGAAATTCAATAATGTAAAATACATCTTAACGGACATTGAGGGTACAACCACTTCTGTAAAATTCGTTTATGATGAGCTGTTTCCTTACTTTCTGGAGAATATCGATAGGTTAGAAGACTTAAAATCAAACAAAGTTGTACAAGAAGCCTTCAAGGCAGCGGTTCATTTAGCCAACAAACTAGAAAGCCGTCGACTAAAAAGTGTACCTGAAATAATCGCAACATTGAAAAGATGGTGCGAAGAAGACAAAAAAATCACGCCTTTAAAAACCGTACAAGGAGTAATATGGGAACAGGGTTACCAATCCGGCGAAATTAAGGGTCACGTTTATCCCGAAGTTAAAGGTGAAATTGAAAAATGGATTTCAAAAGGAATCAAACTTGGAATTTTTTCTTCAGGTTCCGTAGCCGCTCAAAAATTACTTTTTGGCAATAGTGTACAAGGAGATTTGACGCCATTTTTTCAAAATTATTTTGACACTAAAACAGGCGGAAAGAAAGAAGTTGAAACCTATAAAACGATTTCGGAAATAGTAAATTTAGAACCACAAACCATTTTGTTTTTATCAGATATTGTCGATGAACTTGATTCTGCCCAAAATGCAGGAATGCAGACTTGTCAATTAGTGAGACCAGGAACGGAGAAAAAATGGGATAAAGCAGTGAGTGATTTCACTGAAATAATAGTAGAGTAATTATGAGCAATTTTAGAACGATTTGGACGACAGAAGATCAATATGTTGAGGTAATTGATCAAACAAAATTGCCACATGAATTAGTTGTTGTTAAATTGGAAACATATGACGACGCTGAAGAAGCAATAAAAGAAATGATTGTTAGAGGCGCTCCATTGATTGGTGCAACTGCCGCTTTCGGAATCTATCTTGCCGTTCGTGAAATGATTGAAGAGGAGCTTGAGCCGAGTTTTTTAGACAAAGCTTTTAGCGATTTGCGTGCCTCGCGTCCGACCGCTGTTAACCTATTTTGGGCCTTGGATAGAATGAGGGAGGCGTTGGATAATACAGATGATTTTCTTAAAACATCCTGGGAAACTGCCAAGCAAATTGTAGAAGACGATGTAGAAACATGTCGAATGATTGGTGTGCATGGGTTGCCTTTAATAGAAGAAATTTCCAAAAGAAAAAATGGAGAAAAGGTTAATATCCTTACGCATTGTAATGCAGGTATGCTGGGTTGCGTGGAGTGGGGGACAGTAACTTCTCCTATCTACCAAGCTGTTCAAAAAGGAATTTCAGTACACGTGTGGGTTGACGAAACAAGGCCAAGAAATCAAGGGTCGAATTTGACGTGTTATGAATTGACAAAGCATGAAGTTGACCATACCCTAATTGTGGATAATACAGGCGGACATCTAATGCAGCATGGAATGGTGGATATGGTAATTGTCGGTACAGACAGAACCACAAGGCAAGGTGATGTTGCAAATAAAATAGGGACCTACTTGAAAGCTTTGGCTGCAAAGGACAACCAAATCCCTTTCTATGTCGCTCTGCCTTCTACGACCTTGGATATGAGTATTCGAGATGGTTTGAAAGAAATACCAATAGAAGAAAGAAATCAAGATGAGGTGCGATATGTTATAGGAAAATCCGCTGCGGGTAAAATAGAATCTGTTTTGATTTGTCCTGAAACAACGAAAGCTGCAAATTATGGCTTTGACGTTACACCAGCTCGATTGGTGACTAAAATCATTACAGACAGAGGTGTTTGCGAAGCAAATGAAGAGGGGATTGCTAAATTATTTCCTGAATTTGAAGAAAAATAAGTTTATTTTTTTGCGAGAATTGCAGTAGTGGAATAGCCTTCCACCAAATCAATTACGGCCACTTGACCGCCTTGTTGTCTTACTTCTTTTGAACCAACGATGTACTTTTTGTCGGATTCATCAAGGACAGAAGGGTCATAATCAG